>NZ_JBCPWN010000069.1:0-575 GCF_039581415.1 Comamonas sp. F1-6 | reverse complement strand
TAGCTGCCTTAGTTGGCATTGGCCGTTGAGCCTGCACCAGCAGTACCGGAGGTGCCACCACCGTTGGAGAAGTAGCCGGCGTTACCCCAGGAACCGGCATTCTGATGGACGGTACCCACAGAGCCTGCATTCGATGTGGTATTGGTCAGCGAGCCCCAAGGTGAGGAAACGGCTCCCGATGTGGCGTTGTAGCCAGAGGTGGTGCCCGCATTGTTGTGGACGTAAGCCAAGCCGCCGCCAGGGCCGGCGCCAGTTGCAGCAACATTCGCGGTCTGAGAAGAGGCGCCGCCGAAGGCAGTGCCGTTGACGGGTCCTGCGTTATAGCCGGCAGCAGCAGCCGAGCCCGCATTGGCATTGGTAGCCGCTACGCCGCCCGCAACACCGTTGCCGGAAGTGGCGGAAAGGCTCTTCACATTACCGAAGGTAGTTGCGCTACCACCGACAGCTGCCCCACCGATGCCAAAACCGCCTGCGCCGATAGCGCCGCCAGCAGCGTTTGCATTCGACGTTGCACCGGAGGTTGCACTATTCATGCTCAGCGCACTTCCGTTGCCCGAGCTGGCCGCACCCGACAT
>NZ_JBCPWN010000068.1:0-629 GCF_039581415.1 Comamonas sp. F1-6 | reverse complement strand
TCCGGTGCAAAAAGACTGCGAGTCCAGGGGGTGGCTGGTGGTGCATCCGGCGCTGCCAACGCGCAAGCGGGCTCGCCCACTGTGGGAGCCGGTCGTGGCGGTAAAGCAGGAAACGGGTTTGACGTGCTGCTGGACTTAACTGGAGTTGCAACGGTACCAGTGACCGTGGGGGGCGGTGGAGCGCAGACAACAACTGCAACTCAAAACGCAGGCGCGGCAACCAGTTTTGGCACTTATGCAAGCGCGACAGGCTCTGTGGTCACATTAGGGACCAATGTTCAAGGGATGAAATTCATGGGGCAGGTGGGCGGCTGGCCATCCACCTTGCCCGACGGCTCAAAACTTGGTGGTGCTGGTGGCGCTTCCATGCTCGGCTTTGGTGGCGATGGCGCAACGACTGGACCTTGGCCGGGTGTTTACGGCGGCGGTGGTGGGGGCGGCACAACAATTGGGGCTGCTGGTGGCGTCGGGGCGGTCATTATTTCTTGGGGTTAAATCATGTGGGCACTTGTCGAAGCATCAGTCGTTAGCGAAATCACAAGCATTGATCCTCAGGGACGTTTCCCGGATGGCGTGACCTGGCGGCCCTGCACCTCGGAAGTGCAGATCGGATGGGCATTTGAGAACGG
>NZ_JBCPWN010000067.1:0-752 GCF_039581415.1 Comamonas sp. F1-6 | reverse complement strand
GTGACGGTGGTCTTGACGGTGTCCTTGATACCGACGATTTCGATTTCTTCGCCGACCTTGACGATACCGCGCTCGATACGGCCGGTCACCACGGTACCACGACCGGAGATGGAGAACACGTCTTCCACGGGCATCACGAAGGCGCCGTCAACAGCACGCTCGGGAGTGGGGATGTAGGTGTCCAGAGCTTCGGCCAGCTTCAGGATGGCAGGCTCGCCCTTGTCGGACTGGTCACCTTCCAGGGCCAGCTTGGCGGAGCCGCGGATGATGGGGGTGTCGTCACCGGGGAAGTCGTACTTGGACAGCAGCTCGCGCACTTCCATTTCGACCAGTTCCAGCAGTTCTTCGTCGTCCACCATGTCGGCCTTGTTCAGGAACACGATGATGTAGGGCACGCCCACCTGACGCGACAGCAGGATGTGCTCGCGAGTCTGGGGCATGGGGCCGTCAGCAGCGGAGCAAACCAAGATAGCGCCGTCCATCTGAGCGGCACCAGTGATCATGTTCTTCACATAGTCAGCGTGGCCGGGGCAGTCCACGTGAGCGTAGTGGCGGTTGGCAGTTTCGTACTCAACGTGCGAAGTGTTGATCGTGATACCACGAGCCTTTTCTTCGGGGGCGTTGTCGATCTGCGAGTAGTCCTTGGCTTCACCGCCGAAGTGCTTGGACAGCACGGTAGCGATAGCAGCAGTCAGGGTGGTCTTGCCGTGGTCAACGTGACCGATGGTGCCCACGTTCACGTGGGGCTTGGT
>NZ_JBCPWN010000066.1:0-820 GCF_039581415.1 Comamonas sp. F1-6 | reverse complement strand
CTCCACGTAGCTCAGGTCCTGCTCCAGCTGGGCTTGGCTGACCACGGGGCCCATGTCGGTACCGGCGGCGCGTGCGTCACCGACCTTGATCCGCGCCATGCGGGCCTGCAGGGCCTCGATGAAGGCGGGGTAGATCTTGTCGGTGACGATGAGGCGGCTGGACGCCGTGCAGCGCTGGCCGGTGGAGTAGAAGCCGCTCTGGGCCGACAGTTCCACGGCCTGAGCGAGATCAGCATCGTCGAGCACGATCTGGGGGTTCTTGCCGCCCATTTCCAGCTGCACCTTCTTGCCGCTTTTGACGCAGGCCTCGGCAATGCCGCGGCCCACGCCCGTCGAACCCGTGAAGCTGATGGCCGCCACATCGGCGTGATTCACCAGGGCTTCGCCGATCACACGGCCCGGGCCCATGACCAGGTTGAAGACGCCGGCGGGAATGCCCGAGCGGTGGATGATGTCGGCCAGAGCCCAGGCGCTGCCGGGCACCAGATCGGCGGGCTTGAGAACCACGCAGTTGCCAAAGGCCAGGGCCGGGGCGATCTTCCAGGCGGGGATGGCGATGGGAAAGTTCCAGGGCGTGATCAGGCCGACCACGCCGATGGGCTCGCGCGTGATCTCCACGCCAATGCCTGGACGCACCGACGGCACGGTCTCGCCGCTCAGGCGCAGACATTCACCCGCAAAGAACTTGAAGATCTGGCCGGCGCGGCCGACTTCGCCAATGGCTTCGGGCAGGGTCTTGCCTTCTTCGCGCGCCAGCAGCTCGCCGAGCTCGGCCTTGCGCGCCAGGATCTCCGTGCCTATCTTGTCCAGGGCGTCGGAG
>NZ_JBCPWN010000065.1:0-820 GCF_039581415.1 Comamonas sp. F1-6 | reverse complement strand
TTCCACGTAGCTCAGGTCCTGCTCCAACTGGGCCTGGCTGACCACGGGGCCCATATCGGTGCCGGCGGCGCGTGCGTCACCGACCTTGATTTGGGCCATGCGCGCCTGCAGAGCCTCGATGAAGGCCGGGTAGATCTTGTCGGTGACGATGAGGCGGCTCGATGCCGTGCAGCGCTGGCCCGTGGAGTAAAAGCCGCTTTGCGCCGACAGCTCCACGGCCTGAGCGAGATCAGCATCGTCGAGCACGATCTGGGGGTTCTTGCCGCCCATCTCCAACTGCACCTTCTTGCCCGAAGCCACGCAGGCCGCCGCAATGCCGCGGCCCACGCCCACCGAACCCGTGAAGCTGATGGCCGCCACGTCGGCGTGGTTGACCAGGGCCTCGCCGATCACACGGCCCGGGCCCATGACCAGGTTGAAGACGCCTGCGGGAATGCCCGAGCGGTGGATGATGTCGGCCAGGGCCCAGGCGCTGCCGGGCACCAGGTCGGCGGGCTTGAGCACCACGCAGTTGCCAAAGGCGAGGGCCGGAGCGATCTTCCAGGCCGGGATGGCGATGGGGAAGTTCCAGGGTGTGATCAGGCCGACCACGCCGATGGGTTCGCGCGTGATTTCCACGCCGATGCCGGGGCGCACCGAAGGCACGGTCTCGCCAGTGAGGCGCAGGCATTCACCGGCAAAGAACTTGAAGATCTGGCCGGCGCGGCCGACTTCGCCAATGGCTTCGGGCAGGGTCTTGCCTTCTTCGCGGGCCAGCAGCTCGCCGAGCTCCGCCTTGCGCGCCAGGATTTCCGTGCCTATCTTGTCCAGGGCGTCGGAA
>NZ_JBCPWN010000064.1:0-1121 GCF_039581415.1 Comamonas sp. F1-6 | reverse complement strand
AACTGTTCTTAGCAACGACCGCTTCAGCACTGGCACAAAGCTGCGGCGTCTGGCGTGCAGGCAGCTCCCTGGCAGCAGTTCTCGGTGAGATATGCGAGCAGACCATTCATGACGGGAAATGCAGCGCGATAGAGCACATTTCGGCCCTGCTTCTCTTGACTCACGAGTTCAGCATGGAACAGTTCCTTTAGGTGAAACGACAGTGCATTGGGGGCAATACCCAACTGTTCCGCCAATGCACTGGGAGTCAGGCCTTCAGGTCCTGCAACCACCAACGCACGAAAAACGCGCAGGCGTGCTTCATGGGCCAAAGCTGAGAGGGAACGGATAACTTGGATTTCTTGCATTAATCAATAATACAAGAAATATTGAATAATTGTACGATTGAGATGCGGGATCGGGATTGCTGTCGGGCTAAGGGATGACCGCTTTATGGATGCTCGTCAAATGGCTGCTTGTGGTCGATAGCGGCCTGCAGTAGGGCGTACACCCCTCTAGGGTTCGACCATTGAGTCCAGCCCCGGAACACTCCGGGGCATGAAAAAAGCTCTCGCATCAATGCTGGCGCTGCTGGGCATTCACCAGCATCTGAGTGCCGAGCAGAAACAAGACATTGTGGTCGCGGCCGCACAAGCCACGCCGGGGGCAGTAACAGCCGGAGGCTTCCGGCTCGCAGGCCTGCCCCTCAGTGACTGGCTGGTCCTGGCATCGATTGCCTTTATGGCATTGCAGGCAGCCTACCTGGTCTGGAAATGGCGCCGTGACTATGTGCATGAGCAGGCGCGCGGAGCTGCGCGATAGGGCCAAGGCTGCCGTAGGGGGCACGCCATGAGCAAGATTCCATCACAGCTGCGCACCAGCATTGGTGCCTTGCTGGTCTTGACCGACATTGGTGGCGGCAGCTACTACGTGGATCAGGCCGCGACGGCCGAGGTCCAAAAGAATCAGTACATCCAGGCAGTCGTCGCCGATCCCGATATGCCCGATGGCATGCGTATTGCCATGTCCGTGGTGAATACCAGGAGCCACTTGCCGCCTATGGTGCTTTATCTACCTTCGGTAACAAGGCCATTGAAACCTGCCTCCATATCCCCCAGTCATCGACGAAAATAGGACATGGT
>NZ_JBCPWN010000063.1:0-1148 GCF_039581415.1 Comamonas sp. F1-6 | reverse complement strand
CCCGTGCCACTGCTTGCTGGTTCGCACACGCAGCTTGAGCGCATCGAGCTGGACCTGGCCACGCGTCAAGGTGTAGGCCTCTCGCAACCGCAACCCCGTCCAGACGATCAACCTAAAGAGCACAGAGAGCGTGGGCATGTCTGGCGCATCCAGGGCACGCTCGCGGTCGGGTCGCTTTTCACCCGCCATAGCCCGCTCGATCTTCTCCTGCTCCCCAGGAAAGAGGCGCCGCTCGCGGCTCACGTCCACACGCACAGACAAGGCCTGCGCACCAGGCACGCCGGCGGCGTTGGCTTGCGCGATCTCCTCACGATCCTTGCCGTTGTAGGAGGCCAGGCCACGGGGCAGCAACTTGAGCGGGTTGCCAAAGTTCACCCCGTCCGCCTGCCGCAGCCACCAGTCAAAGCAGCGCGAGAGTGAGCCAATGCGCTTGCGTATGGTGCTGGGCGCGTAGTTCTTGCTCACATCGAGCTTCATGCTTTTCACCCAGGCCTCGGCCCACTTGTAGGTGATGTCGGCAATGAGCACCTTACCCAGCTCGATCTGCAGGAGCCGCAGGATCTCCATGTCACTCTTTGCGGGCTGGCCTGTATTCATCCACGCACCGATGATGAAGCGCAGTTTTTCAGTTGGCTTGGGCTCGGCGTCTGTCCTGGCCAGATCTGCAGGCACGACACCGGCAGCAAGCAGCATGTCGACCTGCTTGCCATAAGCATCGGCCTCTTCACGCGTTTCAAAAGTCAGATACACCGGCTTGGGCAGCAGCTTGTTTCTGATGGTCAGCTCAAAGCGGCCCGTCCGCGTCTCCCGCACACTCGCCATATACACCTCTAACACTGTATAAAAAAACAGTCCTATAAAGTGTACTCGTGTGGACGGCAAGAATGAAGTTCCACGCGTGGTTTGACCGCGAATGACGCGCGGTCAGCATCGTTTTTGCGGGGGTTTTGCGCGTGTAAAAACAAAAAGGCCACCCGTAAGGGTGGCCTAACTTGTTGATTTCTTTAGAGAAATCTGGAGGCGCGAACCAGAGTCGAACTGGTCTAACCGGATTTGCAATCCGGGGCATAACCGCTTTGCTATCGCGCCGCTATCACAAAAACCTGGAGCGGGAAAACGGGTTCGAACCGTCGACCTATACCTTGGCA
>NZ_JBCPWN010000062.1:0-1211 GCF_039581415.1 Comamonas sp. F1-6 | reverse complement strand
TTAGGCTGTGGTCTGCTTATCGGTCTCGTAAGCGAGCGTCGCGGGAGTGAGCGCGAGAGCATCGCAGGAACTCGTACCCACGCCATAGCAGCGTTGCTTGGCTGCGCGGCCTGGTGGTTAGGCGTGCTGCCCTTCGCCGTTGTACTTCTGTTGGTCGGGGCACTGACCGTTGCAGCCTACTGGCACTCAGCCCCCAATGACCCAGGCCTGACCAGTGAAGTGACTCTACTTTTCTCACTAACTCTGGGCGCCCTATCGCACAAGAGCCCTACCTTGACGGCAGCTCTGGGCATTCTTTGTGCCTTGCTGGTGCATTCCAAAGGCCCCATACAACGCTGGAGTCGTGAGTTACTCAGAGAGAATGAATTGAGGGATGGCCTTCTGCTGGGCGCTGCGGCGCTGGTCGTGATGCCACTTCTGCCGCAAGCGCCTGTAGATCCATGGGGTGTGCTAAGCCTCCCAGCCCTTTGGAAAGTGGTCGTGCTGTTCATGGCTGTTGGCATGCTGGGACACATACTGACTCGAGTGCTGGGCCCGCACTGGGGCCTACCTGTGACCGGATTCTTTTCTGGATTTGTGTCATCTACCGCGGCTATAGCCAGTCTTGGCCAGCTGGCCAAGTCCGACGAACATCAGCAGGCGCAAGCCTTTGGATGTGCCATGTTGGCTCAGTTGGCCTCGCTATGCCTGTTCATAGCAATTCTCTCGACAACATCCATAGCTCTGATGCTGTCTATGGCACTCCCTCTACTAGTTGCAGCTCTCTGCCTTGTGTTGGCTGCAGCCACAGGATTGCTGAATCGACAAAAAACTGCCACGCAAACTGAATTTGAGACCGAACGGATATTTAAGCTTTCCACTGCATTGCTGATTGCCGGCACCATTGCGTTGATGTTAGTTTTAGGCGCCTGGCTCCAGCATGTCTTTGGCAGCACTGGCGTGCTGATCGCGGCGGCACTTGCAGCCTTGGCCGAACTGCATGCCGCTGCTGCGAGCTTAGGCCAGCTTTTTGCGTCAGGTAGTTTGCCCCTGTCCACCGCTCAATGGGGATTGGTTGTGATTCTTGCTTCCAGCGCAATCGCCAAATCCGTACTGGCGTTCACCACCGGGGGAGCCAAATATGGAACACGAATCAGTCTGGGACTAGCCTCTATGGTGACAGGAGCAGGCCTGTCACTGCTATGGATTGGCTAATACGAATTCCCCATCAG
>NZ_JBCPWN010000061.1:0-1218 GCF_039581415.1 Comamonas sp. F1-6 | reverse complement strand
AGCCATGCGGCTCGCCGCGCGGCGGCACCCAGCCCACTGAACGCTCCTGGGTCGCGCCGCACTCCTCAAACACCGTCTTTTGCAGCGCATCTTCCAGCAGCTGCAGATCGCCCTGCCAGCTCTCGGCAATGCGGTAAATGGTCATGTTTTTAAACATGGAAACTCCAGAAATGAAGAAGCCCGCGTAGTGGCGGGCGAGAGAAAGCGTTGAGCTACCATCCGCCAGATAACGGAGGGACTAATGGTTGTCACAGTAAAAATCGACGGAAGGCTTGTTCTATTAACTGCGATTTACCTATCAATCGGCATTGGCGCCCTATTGCTTGCATTTCCTGATGCATCAATTTGGGTGCCGTCGAATTCATCCGAGTTGGCGAGTTGGTTTCAAGCAGTAGGTTCTCTGTTCGCGATAGCCGCTACTTGGTACATTGCTTCATCTGATAGACGGGAGCGCCGCGAGAACGAGCATCGACTTGCCGCGCTTGATGCGTCAACGATGCATGCGGAGTTGTGGGGCGCGCTCATGTCTCTGGGGACTTTGCGTACGGAGATGGTCAAAATTTACATGAGCAAGGATCTTTCAAACATCAACCAGCTTTCTCCGCGGCTCAGTGAGGTAAGAGTCCGGCCTCTTGCAGATCAAAAAAACCTGTCATTGGTTGGTGCCTCCTATTTGAGTGAGATATCGGAAATTCTCAGAAGGCTATCCGTGTTGAAAAATGATCTGAGCCTGTTTAAGTTTCTCAAAGATCTGGGTGACTCGGTCATACTGTTTAGATTGAAGGAGTCGATTGAGTGCGCCGCCGAGACCGAAGTTTTGATCGCTAAAGCATCAGCAACTTTGAATGATTTCGCTGCTCGTCAAGGGATACCGTTGAACTACCTGCACTAATCTCGCAGTACGGAATTTGTCACTGTTCCTTCAGGCATTGCACGGTCTTGTCATCCAGCCACTCGGCATGCATGCCAGGGCAGGCGAACTCGTCGCGCAGGCTCTGGGTGATGCTCTGCGGCTCGTCGGCTTGGGCATCGGGCGCGGATAGCCAGGCTGCGAGAAGCAGGGCACCAACGATGACCAGCAGGGAGTCAACGATTGTCTTCAGCATGAGGATCTCCTGTTCAATAAAGCGCTTGCTGATCAGAGGGGCCATGCTTCCGGCGTGAGGGCCATCACCACGACCGCGCCGACCAGGCAGAAGAGGCCGAAGCCGGTGAGAG
>NZ_JBCPWN010000060.1:0-1436 GCF_039581415.1 Comamonas sp. F1-6 | reverse complement strand
AGTATTCATCGCGCCGGAAAAAGTGGCATTGCCGCCGCCTGGGGTCTGCACACCCGCCCAAGGGCTTGTCGCGCTCTTTGCCATCAAGCGCATCACCGAAGACGATGTGCAGGCAGAAATCGCCCTCATCCCCGATGAGGTGCAGCGCTACACCGCAAAGATCGGCTACCAGCGGGCGACCATGTGGGAGCGGCAAAGCCCCACCATGCAAGCCATGGCTCAGCTGCTGCAGCTGTCCGAAAACGATCTGGACGAACTTTTCACCTATGCGGCAAGCGTGAACGTATAAAAAAGGCCCCTTTCGAGGGGTCTTTTTCATTGAGCCTGCGTGCAAGTCACCGCCACAACGGGCCGCGCTGGCTCATTCAAGCACCGGGCGCAACCATAGGGGACCAGCAACCCACCCCCTATGCAAAGCCCATGTCTCAAACGACAAATCCCAAGATCGTGACGCTGACCGTCACGCAAGAAGCCGCCCATTTCATTCTCGATTGCGTGGCTGATCGTCCTTACAAGCAAGTGGCCCCTCTGCTGGGCGAACTGCAGGCCCAGGTGCAAGTCCAGGCCAACACCCAAGGCGCTGATACCGCCGCAGCCGACAACGCCGAATCGAGCACAGAAGTGTCGGATAGCACTGCCTGCAAGGACGCGCCTGCAGCATTGGCCGCCTGAGCGCCCTCACCCCTTCCATCCCCTCATTCAAAGGAAGCCACATGGCTGCAACTGAATATCACCATGGCGTCCGCGTCATCGAGACTACGGGCGTAGGCGCGGCAATCCGCGTGGCGTCCACGGCCGTCATCGGTCTGGTGGCCACGGCCCCGGACGCCGATGACGAAGCATTCCCCATCAACACCCCTGTGCTGCTCACCAACCCTGCAGGCGGCATTGGCAAGGCCGGCGCGGGCGGCACCCTGGCCAAGGCACTGACAGCCATCAGCGGCCAATCCCGCGCCCTTGTAATCGTGGTGCGCGTGGAAGAAGGTGCAGACATTGCAGCCACCACATCCAACGTCATCGGCACCGTGACCGCCACCGGCCAGCGCACTGGCATCCAGGCACTGCTGGCGGCGGAATCCGAGCTGGGCGTAAAGCCCCGCATCATCGGCGCACCCGAGCTGGACACCAAGGCCGTGGCCAATGCCCTGGCCAGCGCTGCGCAGAAACTACGCGCCTTCACCTATGTGGCGGCACGCGATGCCACGGGCGGCTATGCAAAGACCAAAGAAGAAGCCACCACCTACCGCGAGGAATTCGGCCAGCGTGAAGTCATGGTGCTGTGGCCCAACTTCATGGCCTGGGACAGCACAGGCGGCGCCGAGGGCACAGGCGCTGCCGTCACCCTGGCAGCCCCCGCCTATGCCCTGGGTCTGCGCGCCAAGCTGGACCAGGAAGTGGGCTGGCACAAGAACATCAGCAATGCCGTCATCAACGGA
>NZ_JBCPWN010000006.1:0-240251 GCF_039581415.1 Comamonas sp. F1-6 | reverse complement strand
GAGACTTTTTCATGATCATTCCTTTGAATAGCGAGTTCCCAGACAACTGAGAGTGTGTGAGCGAGAGACCGATGCTGGTTCGCAAAGGCCAGTGTTAACCGTCAACAAGTTCTGGAGTGCTTTGTTACGTTCCAAAACTGCTTTCGGTGAGGGCAGTTTCAGAAAACGACGGAGAAACAGTAATACCCCATTCAAAGATATTTTTTGAAGAATTTAAAATGATGAAAAAAATGATTGATTTGTTGTGGCTTGTGGATGATGTGCTATTGAAAGAATAGTGCTTGTTGGAAAATTCTTACAATGCTAAAAAATGTAATCTATATTTCTTTTTATTTTATATGTCCATTGTTTCAAAAATAAAGGGTTTACATCTATTTTTGTGATTAGATTGAGTTAATACCTTGTATTCAAGTATTAATTTGTAAAAATTTAAACCTTATTTTTCTTTATTTGTTTTTTGTGGATTTTCAATGGGATGAATTCTATTTTTTCGCGAGATTCCCAAGAAATCGACTCATCAAATGGAGTGTCACATGTATCTATCCGACGCATTTATGAGCTCACGGTTTGATGATGCAGGCAGTGCAGAAGTCACATCTACTGTCTTTGGGCGCATGTGGCCGTCCGACATGAAGGGTCAGCAGAACCAGCCGGTGCGAGTCTTTCTGGTTGACGAAGACAGCCATGTCAGGAATGTGATCTCGCAGGAGCTCATGCGTGACCCGCGCACTCTTCTGGTTGGGCAGGCCTCCAGTTACAGAGAGGCTCGTAAGAACATCTTTTTGCAAGAGTTCGATGTGCTCCTCATTGACCTGTCTCTTGGTGAAGGCCAAGGAACCGAGTTGCTGGAATCGATCCAGCTAAAGAGGCCTGACGTGCTGAGCATTGCAATTTCTGCAAGTGAAAACGACGACGCGGCCATGAATGCTCTTAAAAGAGGCGCTGTTGGGTACCTAGTGAAGAACTCATGGTTTGGAAGCTACTCGCAAGCTGTGCTGGAAGTTGCGAATGGTGGAGCCGCTATATCTCCAGTAGTGGCGAAGAAAATCATTCCAAAAATATTCAAGGCCAATTTTCATGAGGAAAGTATCTTCAAACACAAGAGCTTTGAGTCTCTGACTGAAAGAGAAGTGGAAATATTAAAATTGATAGCCCAAGGAAAAAGCTCTCTCGAGGTTGCGTCCTACTTGCAAATAAGCCCTTTGACTGTGTCAACGCATATAAAAAATATTTACGGAAAAATGCAAGTAAGAACCAGGGCACAAGCCGTCAGATGTGCAATATTGATGGGAATTATTTGAATACTGTTGTTAACTGTGTTCTAGGTCTTAAATGTAAAAATACTCTGTCTGAAATCTCATATTGAAATGATATTTGAGTCTGAAATATTTTTTGCAGGTTTCTTGATAGAGAAATTTCTTTCATGAGGTGGAAGGAGCTTTTACCTGGTCACTTTCAAGCATGTGGTCCTTGTTGGACAAAGCTTGCGTGCTGCTTTCACATGGCTGCGATCCAGCAGCTTTGACGCTTCATCGATGTCATGGATGGGTCGGCCGCGAAGTTGCGCATGTCGCACATAGGAATGGCGCGGATTCGTTTGCCAGCCTCTTCATTGCCGGTGACAAGAATGAGGTTGCCCTGTTGCAATAGCTGTTCGAGACATTCAACGAGTGGGCGGGACGGGAGATCGTGAGGCGGCCTCCTTATGAAGTAAATCTGAGCTGACCACTGCACTCTATTCGGCGGCACTAGGAGGGGGAGTCAATGAATGGGGATACCACTCCGAAATGACCGATGCTGCATGCGCATGTGCTGATCGCCAGAGGTCGCTCTGGCTGGAGCCAGGATGGTCTGGTAGTTCGATGTGTCTATCAGCCGCCCGAATAGCGAACCAGATGCCATGGTCCCAGTCTTGGTCTCGTCGCTGCTTCTTGAGGGCAGGTGCAGTAATCACGATCACTCTCTTATTGCCCGCTCTTGCATAGCCGATCTCAACCAGCGTTCCAAAAGCCTCCAGGTCTTCGAGATAGGCGACAACAACGTCGGCCCGTGAGATGCCTTGAAGAGCTCCGCGATAGGCTGCGCTTTGTGGGTTGGAGGGAGAGTAAGAGTTCGCGCCATGCATGTATCCATGGCTGCCATTTCTCGCTTTCCACGGGCCTGAATACATGAACCTCGTACGAGTTCCGTGAAATAGCATTTCTTCCGGCGGCGCGATCAGCACATCGGTATCTGAATTCTCGATCCCTAGATCACCAAGTGCCTTGGATCTGGATACGTCGAAGATTCGCCAACAGGAAAACTCTCTGCCCGGGTTCTCATTGTCTAAAGCTGCCCCCATTTTTCCCGCCATGTAGACGACAGGTAGAACCAGGTTTGCTTGGCGAATTGCTTTGCTCGCCTGCAGCCAGCTTTCGACATCCGTTTCAAACCAGCCAATGGCTCTGTTGCTCATCGGTGTGGGATGAGGAAACTTGTCCTTGCGCAACAGCTTGTAGAGCATCGATCTTGATAACCCAGTCCGTGTCAGAACCTCATCCATAGGGATGACATTCTTTGTGAAGCGTGACGTGCTATCCGTAGACATATGGTTTCTTGAGCTCGTGTGCTGGGTGGATGAGCTGGCGTTAATTAATGCAATAAGTATTAAGTTCTGATAGCTATGTCCAATGTAGGAGTGGCTCTGACATTGTTGTCGAATACGAACGATTTGTATTCCGTGCGTATTTTGATCTACTTTTACCCTTCGGAGGGACATGACGTTCCCGCCGCGCCTGCCTGCTTCGTGGGTGCAAATTACGAGCTGGTCGGCATATCGCGAACCTGCGCTAATGCACGGGATACACGGTATTTGGGTGATTTTTTTGCATGCGGGAAATTACGAGGCGTGCGGGATGCCAGGTCGACTGACGCCTTGTTGGCTGGGGCTTGAGGTCCGCGCCTCTGCCCAAAGCGAGAGCTGCCATCTCGCCATGCAAGCGGGAGGACACAGGCATGCTTTCGGATGTCGTCGCATGGTTTTTGCGCTAATCGTTTTTTTGAGATGCGCCAAATCGCAAATTGCGAGGGGACCATTGCGGCAAAGAAAAAAGCCGTTAAGTCTTTGAGACTTAACGGCTTTTTGTATATGGTGCCCGGGGCCGGAATCGAACCGGCACGCCTTGCGGCGGGGGATTTTGAGTCCCCTGCGTCTACCAATTTCACCACCCGGGCTTCGCTTAGCGCAGACGCGAATTATGGCACAGTATTGGACATGAAAACTTATTCGACCATCGAACATGCTATCGGTCACACGCCGCTGGTGGCATTGCAACGCATCGGCGCGGATGCAAACCGTGAACGTGCAAACGTAGTGCTGGGCAAGCTCGAAGGCAACAACCCGGCTGGCTCCGTCAAGGACCGGCCTGCGCTGTCCATGATCCAGCGTGCTGAAGAGCGCGGCGAGATCAAGCCGGGCGACGCACTGATCGAGGCAACGTCGGGCAACACCGGCATTGCCTTGGCCATGGCTGCAGCCATCAAGGGCTATCGCATGATTCTGATCATGCCCGAGGACCTGTCCATCGAACGCGCACAGACCATGAAGGCTTACGGCGCCGAACTGATTCTGACGCCCAAGAGCGGCGGCATGGAATATGCGCGCGATCTGGCCGACCAGATGGTGGCCCAGGGCAAGGGTGTGCTGCTGGATCAGTTTGCCAACCCCGACAATCCCAGGGCCCACTATGAAACCACAGGGCCGGAACTGTGGGAGCAGACCGGTGGTGAGATCACCCACTTTGTGAGTGCCATGGGTACTACCGGCACCATTACCGGCGTGGCCAGGTTCCTCAAGGAAAAGAACCCGAACATCAAGATCATCGGCGCTCAGCCTTCCGAGGGATCGCGCATTCCTGGCATCCGCAAGTGGCCCGAGGAGTATCTGCCCAAGATCTATGACGCTTCGCTGGTTGACGAGCTGGTCTATGTGACGCAGGACGATGCCGAAGACATGGCCCGCCGCATGGCGCGCGAAGAGGGCATCTTCGCGGGCATCTCGGCCGCCGGGGCACTGTGGGTGGCCCAGGAAATTGCCAAACGCGAGCAGAACGCCACCATCGTGTTTGTGGTGTGCGACCGTGGCGATCGCTACCTCTCTACAGGCGTGTTTCCGGCATGAGCAATGTCTTTTGCGTGATAGCGCAAAAGACAATCAAAGCTCCAAATGACAGTCAGCGCTTATCCATCAAGCGCTGAGTGCTACCAATATCAAGAATACGGAGAGCTTCATGGCTTATGAAGTCCGCTTTTGTTCCAACTGCGCGACTGAGCTGCAATGGATTGTGGCCAGCGAGGACAGCGGCGAGGTGCAGCGTCTGCGTTGCCCGAGTTGCGGGTTCACGCATTGGGGCAATCCCACGCCGGTGCTGGCGGCTGTGGTGGAGGGTGATGACGGCCGGGTGCTGCTGGCGCGCAATGCGCTGTGGCAAGAGGGCGTTTTCGGCCTGATTACGGGCTTTATGGAAGCCGGTGAATCGCCAGAAGCCGGTATCTGTCGCGAGGTTCTCGAAGAGACGGGGCTGCGCGTGAAGGCACTGCGTCTGCTGTGCTGCTCGGAGTTTCTGCGCATGAATCAGGTGCTGATTGCCTACCATGTGCGCGTGCAGGGCCGACCTGAGGATGTGAAGCTCTCGCCCGAGCTGCTGGAATACCGCTGGCAGACGGCCCAGGAGTCGCTGTGCTGGCCTGCAGGCACGGGCTACGCTCTGGCAGAGTGGATCAAGCAAAAAGGCTTCGAGCCGCGCTTTGGCGCTTTCCGTCCCGGCCAGAATCCGGAGCCTGATCCCGCCAAATGGCCTGTGCGACGCTGGGCTGAGGACACTCGCTTTACGGTGGCACCGGCTCTGGATTGAGCAAAGACCGCGCTGGCACTGCCAGCGCCTGGTTTTTCTACAATCGGCGCTGACGAGGAATCCACCCCATGCAAGTAGATCAAGAAGTTGACACCCGCGGCCTGAACTGTCCGCTGCCCATTCTCAAGGCCAAGAAGGCGCTGGCTGCCATGCAAAGCGGTCAGCTGCTCAAGGTCGTGGCCACGGATACCGGCTCGATACGGGACTTCCAGGCATTTGCCAAGCAGACCGGCAATGAACTGGTCGAGCAGCAGACGGTCGGTGATGAATTCATCCATATCCTGCGTCGGCGCTGAGCGCTAAATCGGCCTGAGAGCATTGGACGGACAAAAGGCCTGCAAGTGCAGGCCTTTTGTCATCAGAGCGGCTTTGGCCGATCTTGCTTACAGGCTCAAGTTCTTGAGGTATTCGCGAAAGCTGTCGCCCACATCGGGGTGCTGCAGCGCCAGCTCCACCGTGGCTTCCAGAAAGCCTTCCTTGCTGCCACAGTCATAGCGCTTGCCAGCATACTGGAAGGCATAGACGGCTTCATGAGCCATCAGTCGTTCGATGGCATCGGTCAGCTGGATCTCGCCACCCACACCCTTTGGCTGGTTGCGGATCTCGTCGAAGATGGCGGGTGTCAGTACGTAGCGGCCCGCCACACCCATGCGCGATGGCGCTTTCTCGGGAGCGGGCTTCTCCACGATCTCGTCGATGCGCATCAGTGGGCCGCCTGCGGGCTCGCCCTTTACGATGCCGTAGCGCTTGGTGTGCTCGAGCGGAACTTCCTGAACGGCCAGCAGAGAGCGGCCCTGCTTCTGGAAAGCGGCCGTCATCTGCGCCATCACGCCGGGGCCGCCATTCTCTCCTGTCATCAGGTCGTCGGCCAGGATGACGGCAAAGGGTTCATTGCCGACCAGGGGTTGCGCGCACAGAACGGCATGGCCCAGGCCCAGGGAGCGGGGCTGGCGCACGAACAGGCAGTTCATATCGGCAGGGCTGACGCTGCGCACCAGGTCCAGCATGGCCTGCTTGCCGGCATTCTCCAGCTCGTTCTCGAGTTCGTACGAAGTGTCGAAATGGTCTTCAATGGCCCGCTTGCTGCGGCCGGTGACAAAGACCATGTCGCGGATGCCTGCCTCGTACGCCTCTTCCACGGCGTACTGGATCAGCGGCTTGTCCACCACAGGCAGCATTTCCTTGGGTGAAGCCTTGGTGGCGGGCAGAAAACGGGTGCCCAGGCCTGCAACTGGGAACACGGCTTTGCGGACGCGGGTTTGATTGCTCATGTGCTTGTCTTTTCTGGATGGAAAAAAGGCGCAGTTGCCTGCGCCTTGTTTTGGAGAGAGTTTAGCGGGGTTTAGCCCAGACGAGCGAGCTGCTCGTTGATGCGTGTCAGTGTCGCGCCGAAGTCGGCCAGGCGCTTGCGCTCCTGTTCCAGCACTGCGGCAGGAGCCTTGGCGCAGAAGGCCTCGTTGCTCAGCTTGCCGTTGGCCTTGACGATCTCGCCTTCGAGGCGCTTGGCTTCCTTGGACAGGCGGGCCTTCTCGGCTGCAACGTCGATTTCGACAAACAAAGCCATGCGGATGTCGCCCAGGACGTTGACCGGAGCAGTCTGTGCGGCGGTGGCCCATGCGGCTTCGTCATCGAACACCTTGACTTCGCTGAGCTTGGCCAGGTTCTTGAGCACGTCGGCATTGGCGCGCATAAATGCCGAGTCCTCGGCATTGCCGGCCACGGTGAGCAACGGCAGGCGTTGAGCGGGCGACACGCCCATCTCGCCACGCAGCGCGCGGCAGGCATCCACCATCTGCTTGATGCGGCCCACGTAGGCGATAGAGGCTTCGTCGATCTTCTCCGGCTGTGCTTCGGGGTAGCGTGCCACGGCGATGGACTCGCCCTTGAGTCCGGCCACGGGGGCGACCTGCTGCCACAGCTCTTCGGTCACGAACGGGATGATGGGGTGGGCCAAGCGCAGAATCGCCTCCAGCGTACGGATCAGCGTGCGGCGCGTGGCGCGCTGCTGGGCCTCGTTGCCGGTCTGGATCTGCACCTTGGCGATTTCCAGATACCAGTCGCAGAACTCGTTCCAGACAAAGTCGTAAATGGCATTGGCCACGTTGTCGAGGCGGAACTCGGCAAAGCCCTTGGCCACTTCTGCCTCGACCTTTTGCAGCTGCGAGCTGATCCAGCGGTCGGGCTGGCTGAAGTGCATATAGCCGGCGAACTCGCCGCCCGGTTGGCACTGCTCCTTGGTGTGGGGTGCCAGGCCGCAGTCATGGCCTTCGCAGTTCATCAGCACAAAGCGCGAAGCATTCCAGAGCTTGTTGCAGAAGTTGCGGTAGCCCTCGCAGCGCTTGCTGTCGAAGTTGATGCTGCGGCCCAGCGATGCCAGGGCCGCAAAGGTGAAGCGCAGTGCGTCCGCTCCGTAGGCGGGGATGCCTTCGGGGAATTCCTTTTGAGTGTTCTTGCGCACCTGAGGAGCGGTCTCTGGCTTGCGCAGGCCGGTGGTGCGCTTTTCCAGCAGCGGCTCCAGCGAGATGCCGTCGATCAGATCCACGGGGTCCAGCACATTGCCTTCGGACTTGCTCATCTTCTTGCCTTGCGCATCGCGCACCAGGCCGTGGATGTAGACATGCTTGAACGGCACGCGACCTGTGAAGTGCGTGGTCATCATGATCATGCGGGCGACCCAGAAGAAAATGATGTCGTAGCCCGTCACCAGTACCGAGGAGGGCAGGTAGAGGTTGAAGTCGTCATCGGCCGCGTGGCCCTGATCGGGCCAGCCCATGGTGCTGAAAGGCACCATGGCGGAGGAGTACCAGGTGTCCAGCACGTCGGCATCGCGGGTCAGCTTCTTGCCAGGGGAAACCTTGTCAGCTTGTGCCTGGGCTTCGGCTTCGTTCTTGGCAACGTAGATATTGCCTTCTTCGTCATACCAGGCAGGAATCTGGTGGCCCCACCACAGCTGGCGCGAGATGCACCAGTCCTGGATGTTGTTCATCCACTGGTTGTAAGTGTTGACCCAGTTCTCGGGCACAAACTGAACTTCACCGGAAGCGACGGCGTCGATGGCCTTCTGGGCGATGGACTTGCCGCTCGGGTCCTGGTCGCTGACCTTGCTCATGGCGATGAACCACTGGTCGGTCAGCATGGGTTCGATCACCTGGCCGGTACGGTCGCAGATGGGCACCATCAGCTTGTGCTTCTTGATCTCGACCATCAGGCCCAGCTCTTCCAGGTCGGCCACGATGGCCTTGCGGGCCACGAAGCGGTCCATGCCGCGGTATTTTTCAGGCGCTTCGTCGTTGATCTTGGCGGTCAGCGTCAGCACGCAGATCATGGGCAGCTTGTGGCGCTGGCCCACCTGATAGTCGTTCTGATCGTGCGCAGGCGTGACTTTCACCACGCCGGTGCCGAACTCGCGGTCCACATATTCGTCGGCGATGATGGGGATCTGGCGGCCCACCAGGGGCAGCGTCACAGTCTGGCCGATCAGGGCACGATAGCGCTCGTCTTCGGGGTGGACCATCACGGCCACGTCGCCCAGCATGGTTTCGGGGCGGGTGGTTGCGACCACCAGATTGCCTTCGCCGCTGGTCAGCGGGTAGGCGATGTGCCAGAGCGAACCATCCTTTTCCTGGTTCTCGACTTCCAGGTCTGAGACTGCCGACTGCAGCACCGGATCCCAGTTCACCAGGCGCTTGCCGCGGTAGATCAGGCCTTGCTGGTACAGCTTCACAAAGGTCTCGGTCACCACCTTGGACAGCTTGTCGTCCATGGTGAAGTATTCGCGGCTCCAGTCCACGGTGTCGCCCATGCGGCGCATCTGGGTGGTGATGGTGTCGCCGGACTTTTCCTTCCACTCCCAGACCTTTTTGGTGAACTCGTCGCGGCCCAGGTCATAGCGGCTCACGCCCTGAGTCTGCAACTGGCGCTCCACCACGATCTGGGTAGCGATGCCTGCATGGTCGGTTCCGGGAATCCAGGCCGTGTTGTAGCCCTTCATGCGGTGGTAGCGTGTCAGCGAGTCCATGATGGTCTGGTTGAACGCATGACCCATGTGCAGCGTACCTGTCACATTGGGTGGGGGCAACTGGATGGAGAAGTTGTTGCCTGCAGCGGTAGCTTCGGTACCGGGCTTGCCTGTGCCGCGATAGCCGGCATTGCCGTAGCCGCGCTTTTCCCACTCAGGGCCCCAATGGGCTTCGATGGAGGCAGGTTCAAAAGACTTGGAGAGGCTGTCGAGGCCGGGCTGTTGAATGGTGTCGCTCATGGCTGCGGTACAAGAACTCTGGAAATGAAAACGGCATCCTGAAAAGGGATGCCGTCTGCATGAAAGATAAGGACGGATTGCCAATGATTTTAGCGATCCGATCCGGTGATGAGCGCGGTAGGTCTTATTTCGCCCTCTTGCGCTTATTTATCAAGCGCTTGTAGCTATTGAATTAGAGAGACTTCGCTTGATGTACCACGCCAGAGACGTCGAGCAAGGCCTGGGCGGCCCCAACCGCCCCGCAGCGAGGGCGTCGTGTCCCCCTTGGGGGAAGCGGCGTAGCCGCTCAGGGGGTGTTACTTACCAGGAACAAACTCCGGCCGGTCGTTGTTCTGCGGCTTGAGGGGAGCGCTGGACTTGCCCTCGGCACGTTCCTTGCGCCACTGCTCCTTGCGGGCCGTCCACTCGTCCAGGCGTGCATGGGCGGTCTTGCTTTCCTTGAGCATCTGCAGCTCGTCGGCCAGCTGGGCCGTCAGCTCCAGGCGGATGCCGTTGGGGTCGAAGAAATAAATGCTCTTGAAGATGTGGTGATCGGTCACGCCCAGCACTTCCACGCCGCAGGCCTGCAGGCGGGCCTTGGTGTTTTCCAGCTCCTGCACGGAGTCCACGCGGAAGGAGATGTGATTGATCCAGATCGGAGTGTTGGGTGAGGGCAGGGCCGCTTCGTCGTCGCCAATGTCGAAGAAGGCGATGAAGGAGCCGTCCTTGAGGCGGAAGAAGAAATGGGTGTAGGGGCAGTACTCGCCCGTGGAGGGGACGTAGTCGCTCTGGATGATGTGGTAGAGCGGCAGGCCGAGGATGTCCTCGTAGAAGTGACGAGTCTCTTCTGCATCCTTGGCCTTGTAGGCGTAGTGGTGCAACTGCTGCACGGCTGCAGGTGCGGGCAGCTGGCTCATGTCTGCACGCCGGGGCTGGGAGTAAACCGGGGTAGGGGCGGCTTGGCTCATGCGATGTCTCCTTCAATTGTGTGAGTGAGATTATTCTACTATTCGTAATCAATTAACCTAAAGTAAATTTTTTAATGAAAGGGATTTGTGTCTGAAGCAGGCTGCAGACGCAAAAAAGCCCGGACCGCTTGCACGGGCCGGGCCAAAGAGAGAGCCCGCAAGGGGCTTCACTCGAGAGTCTTTGCGGACCTGGATTACTGCTTCACGGCTTCGATCTGCATGACCAGGCGCACTTGCTTGGAGAAGCCATAGGGGATGCCGTAGTCCACGCCCCACTGGGTACGGTCGATGGATGCTTCAAAGTCGCCGCCGCAGACTTCACGCTTTTGCAGCATGGGGCTTTCGTAGCAGGTGAACTTGTTGGCCTTGAGGGTAACGGGGGCGGTCTTGCCCTTGAGCGTCAGATGGCCGCTTACTTCCTTGAGCTTGTCGCCGTCGAAGACAAATTTGTCGGAGACAAACTTGGCGCTGGGGAATTTCTCGACGTCAAAGATGTCGGCGCTTTGCAGATGCTTGTTAAAAGCGGCGGTGCCGGAGTTCACCGATGTCATGTCCAGCTCGACATCGACCTTGCCGGTCTTGCCTGCCTTGTCGAACTGCACGTTGCCGCTCTTCTTGTCGAAGCGGGCACGGTTGGTGGAGGCGCCAAAGTGATCGATCTCGAAAGTCGCAAACGTGTGTGTGGGGTCGATGGCGTAAGTGGCTGGTGCCGCCTGGACAGCGGTGGCAAACAGGGACGCAGCGGCCAGAGCGAACAGAGTGGAACGCATGGTGAATACTCCTTCAGGGATTGGAACTATCAAAACATGAGCTTTCAGCGCTTGCCTATCAAGCGCTGGAGCCGAGAAACGCTTAGAGCTTGCCGACGCCAGTCAGAGCCAGCTTGAATTGCACATTGACCTCGTCGGCCACCATGGAGGTGTCCTTCCAGTCGCCATCGCCGATCTTGAAGTTCAGACGCTTGAGCGCCAGCGTGCCGGCGGCCGTGGTGGTGGCGCCGGACTGGGTCAGCGTCACGGGCAGGCTCACCTTTTGTGCATTGCCCTTGATGGTCAGCGTGCCGTCCACCTGGAACTTGCCACCGCCCAGAGCCTTGACGGCACTGGAGTCAAAAGTGGCCTGAGGGAATTTGGCAACGTTGAACCAGTCTGCCTTGGGCAGTTCGGCATCGGTTTCCTTGGCGCCCATGGTGGCGCTGCCGGTATCGACCGTGAAATGGATCTTGCTGCTCTCGGGCTTGGCGGCGTCGAAGGCAATCTGGGCGTCGAACTTCTTGAAGTGGCCCTTGAGCGGCACGCCCATCTGCTTGGCTTCAAAGTTGACGGCGCTCTGTGCGGGCACCAGGGCTTGAGCGGCCTGTGCGGTGTTGCCCAGGAAAGCGGCTGCAATCAGTGCAGAGGAAAAAAGGACTTTCATCAAAAACTCCTTGTGATGAACATACAAAAAACTCAAAAGCCGGTACGGCTTGAAGGAGCGAGACAGCAAGCAAGCGCCGCCGCGCAGCAAAGCTGTTGTCCCCCTGGGGGGAAGCGGCGGGGCCGCCCCGGCAACGCCGCTCAGGGGGGGACTATTGGCCCGGAACCATGCGTGACAGCAGTCCGTCGCGGTCAATGATCTGATGCTTGATGACGGCAGCGATATGCATCACCACCAGGGCTGCCAGCGCATAGGCCAGATAGCCATGCCAGGGCTTGAGCGCTTCGGCCAGCCCGGGGCTCTTGCTCACCAGGTCAGGCAGGGGCAATTGTCCGAACAGCACGATGGGAAATCCTGCTGCCGAGCTGTACATCCAGCCCACCAGCGGGATGGCAAAGAACAGCGCATACATCAGGTGATGCACGCCATGGTGGGCCATGCGCTGCCAGCCTGGCATGGTGCGGGTGACGGCTTCGGGCAGCTCCGGTGGTCGGTGGGTGATGCGCCAGACTAGGCGCAGCACGGACAGGATCAGAATCGTCATGCCGGCCCATTTGTGCCAGTTGAAGTACTTGAGGCGTGTGGGCGAGAAAGGCAGGCCTGTCATATAGAGGCCAAAGGCGAAGATGCCGATCAGTGCCAAGGCCAGAACCCAGTGCAGGGCGATGGCGGTACCGGTATAGCGGGAGCTCGAGTTCATGGAAACTGCAATCAGAAAGTGCGGGTCGCGGGCGCTGGAGGCCTGCTGAAATTGATATGCAGTGTATGAAGCGGCGAATGCAAAAAGGTTCAGCAGGATTGAGGGCTCGATTCAAAAAAGCTGAATGTCCGAACCAAAAAGCGCTGGCTTCAGCAAGGTCATCGAACATTCGATGCACAGCGAAGTGGGCGCATGCCGTTTTGCACGACAAGCACTAATGAAGGAAGTCGGTATTGATGAGTATCAATTTTCCGAGTATTTAACTTGTGAATTTGGGTGGCGAGAAATCATGCAGGCCGCTGTTTTTATACTCCGCGCCTCTTAGTCTTTTAAAAGACCAAAGCGTGGCGGACGGCCAAGGCTGGCGATATGTGGGCAGAAATGCCGACAACAACTGCAGCCGTTATCACCTGCTTTTTGACTCTCGGACGCATACAACGTCCGGGAATACATAGTCATCTAGCGATGTGCCCACGCCAGTCCTTGCTGTTGCTGTGCGCATTGCAGCAAGGAGTTGGAACCGTGTCCAAACTGGACTTGAATCGGCGCAGTTTTCTGAAGGCTGCCGCCGCCATGGGCGTGATTGCGAGTGTGCGCCCGGTCAAAGACGCACTTGCGGAATTGATAACGCCCGCAAGCGGTCAGGAGACCCACTGGATCAGTGGCAACACGCTCAATTACCGCCGCGACGGCATGGCCAAGGTCACCGGGCAGAAGGTCTTTGCCATCGACCTGCGCGCCAGGGACATGCAGGGCTGGCCTGCGCAGCAGTCGCACGCGCTGACCATCCACATCCCGCGCGCCGACCGCATCTACGAAGGCCTGGATCTGTCGGTGCTGGGCAGCGACTACCAGCCTGATGTGCTGATCGACGCCGAGTCCATCGCCGCCGACGGCGTGGGAATGCCCGAGCCGGGCTTCTACGGCGAATTCTTCGTCAAGAAGGGTCAGGTCTCGCCCATGCTGGGTCACCCCGTGGCCGTGGCCATCTGGCACGACTACGAGAAGTTCCGCGTGGCCAACCAGCGCCTGCGCTTCAACGACGCGATCTTCCGCTTCGGTGCCGAGGCTGCCCAGCCACCGCGCGCGCCCTATGTGGCCGCGCGCTATGTACGCGTGCAGGGCAAGGACGGCTATGGCGAGGACAGGTTCTCGCCCATGAAGAACACCGTCATCTGGCCTCAGCTCGATGAAAAAGGCGTGCACTGGCCCGACAGCAGCCATCCCGCCTTCGGCGCGCTGATGGGCGAGTCGGCCCGCATCCAGGCCGAGATGAAGCAGCCCAAGGACGGACTGCGCGCTTTTGCACGCAAGTACTACAGCCAGTCCATCGAGCATGTGGCCATGGAAATGGAAAACGGCCTGGCCTGGTATGAGCAGGGCAGCGGTGCGCTGCATATGGTCGCAGCGAGCCAGGCGCCCTACGGCACGGCCGAGCATGTGATGCACATGCTCAAGGACAGCAAGCTGGCGCTGAACCAGCTCGACTACATCAGCTCCTACACGGTGGGCTACGGCCAGAAGGAGCACCACCCCTTCCCGTTCTACGTGGCGCTGGCGTCGCTGTACGCCCAGGGCCGCCCGGTGCGGCTGGCGCTGGACCGCTGGAAGCACTTCCAGTTCGCCCTGAAGCGCCATCCCTTCGATGTAGAGACAGCGATCTCGGTGGACAAGGATGGCAAGTTCCACGCGCTGACCTGCCACATGGTGGGCGACGGCGGCGGCGTGACCAACTTCAGCCCCTCGGTGGGCACGGTGGCAGTGACCGCGGCTCAATCCATTTACTACTTCCCCGAGAGCGACCTGTCGACCGAGGTGTACCCCTCCATCGGCGTCACGGCCGGCTCCATGCGCGGCTACGGCACGGTGCAATCCATGGCCTATACCGAGATGCTGGTCGATGAGATCGCCCAGGAGATCGGCCTGGACGCCATCGAGCTGCGCCGGCGCAATGTGCTCAAGAGCAGCATGAAGAACACCCAGGGCGCCTCGCCCTCGGGTCATCTGCGTATCGGCGAGATCCTGGATATGGCCGCCAAGGACCCGATGTGGACCGAGCGCGCCAAGCGCAAGGCCGACTTCGAGGCAGCCAACCCCGGCCTGCGCTACGGCATAGGCTTCGGTGCGGTGCAAAAGGACTTCGGCACGGGGGCAGAAGCCTCGATCGCGCAGCTTGAGATCACGCCCGAGGGCCGCATCAAGATGCGCCACATCGCCACCGAGATCGGCACCGGCAGCACCACGGCACAGCTGGTGGCGGTCGAGCCCTTCCTGGGGCGCCCGGCGGACGACGTGGACTTCGCGGTGAACCACTGGGACAACCTGCCGCTGCATACCAAGGACGAGCCCTACACCACGCCCCAGGCCAAGGAGGACGAGCTGGCGCGGGACCCGACCTGGACACCGCGCCTGGTCTCGCCGGTATCGGCCTCGAACTCGGCCTACTACTTCCGCCACGCCACGCAGCAGGCGGCGCAGTTGCTGCTCAAGCTCTGCCTGTGGCCGGCTGCCCAGTCGATCTGGTCCGGCAAGGAAGGTGGTGGACAGTTGCTGCCCAGCACCGTCACCGAAGACATGCTGGAGTGGCGCGAGCGCATGCTCGTGGCCGAAGGCCTGGAGCCGCTGAGCCTTGAGCGCCTGGCCGAGCGCGCGCACGAGCTGGGCATCGTGACCGGCGTGTGCGTGCACGCCTTCAACCGCTGGGCCTGGGCCAAGGCCGACTTCACGGTCGAGGGCAGGAAGTTCCAGGCCATGATCGACGCCCTGTCCGTGCAGTACGGCAAGGGAGCTGGCGAGGCCAAGAAGGCCGCGATGAAATCCGGCGGCTATGCCTTCATCGCACGCGACAAGGTCTATTACCCGCCGGTGCAGCGCACCAATGCGGGCACGGTGTACTACGCGCCTTGCGCCACCATGGTGGCGCTGTCCGTGGCCCCGGGTACGGGCAAGGTGAACATCCTCTCGCACAAGACCTGGCTGGAATGCGGCACGCAGATCGTGCCCGAGCTGGTCTCCGGCCAGATCCAGGGCGGTGTGGCCATGGGCATTGGCCATGCGCTGTACGAAGACCTGCCGCTCCATGAGACCGGCCCCGGCAACGGCCAGTGGAACCTGAACCGCTACCACGTGCCGCGTGCCAGCGAAGTGGCCGTGTGGAAGGTCGAGGGCGTGGTGCTGCCGCCGCTGTCGCGCACCGATCCGCCCAAGGGCATGGCCGAGGTGGTGATGATTCCGGTGGTTGCCGCCTGCGTCAACGCCATCGCCCATGCCACGGGCAAGCGCTTCCATGCGACCCCCGTGACCCCCGACAAAATCAAAGAGGCACTGTGATGCAGGACCGTATTCAATTCTCCGCCACCATCAATCGCAAACAGGTAGGCCCCGTCGACGTTCCCAAGGACTTGATGATGATCGAGTTCCTGCAGGAGTACGCGGGCATGAACGGCACGCGCCTGGGCTGCGGCCAGGGCGTGTGCCGCGCCTGCACCATCATCGTCGACGACCCTGAAAAAGGCTCGATCACCGTGCCCGCCTGCGTGACCGGCGTGACCTGGCTCAACGGCAAGACCATTCGTACCGTGGAGGGCATTGCTTCGGTGGACGACAAGGGCGTAGTCCATCCCTCGCCGGTGCAGAAGGCCTTTCTCGAGCACTACTCCTTTCAGTGCGGCTACTGCACGCCGGGTTTCGTGAACTCGGCCACCGTGCTGGTGGAAAAGCTCCAGAAGCACCCCGTGCCTGCCGATGAGGTGGAAAAAGCCATCGAGGAGCAGCTTGAGCCCCATATCTGCCGCTGCACTGGCTATGTGCGCTACTACAACGCGGTGCGCGACGTGATCCTGAAGACGCCGGGCCTGACCACGGGCAAGCGCAGCAAGGAGGTCGTCAACAATGGCTAAGACCTGGATCAAGGGCCTGGGCGCAGCCGCCGTTGTGGGTGCGCTCGTGGCCGGCGGCATGTATCTGTACGGCAGCGCAAGCGGCGACGTCCCGCCCGCCACGGTGGACTTTGCCAAGCTGGGCCCGCAGGAGTTCGATGCGCTATACAAGCGCGGAGAGCAGGTGTTTCGCGGTGGTGACTGCGCGGCCTGCCACAGCTCGCCCGCCACGGGCGCGGAGCTGGCGGGCGGCGTTCCCATGGTCACACCCATGGGAACGCTTTACGGCAGCAATATCTCGCCTTCCAAGGAGCACGGCATCGGCGGCTGGACGGCCGACGATCTTTACCGCGCAGTGGCTGCCGGCATGGCGCCGGGGCGCAAGAACCTGTATCCGGCCATGCCCTATGCCAGCTACCACCAGATCACGCGTGCCGATGTCGATGCACTCTGGGTGTGGCTGATGAAGCAGCCGGCCGTGGAAGTCGCCAACAAGCCCAGCGAGATGAACTTCCCGTTCAACATCCGTCCTGCCGTGGCCATGTGGAATGCGCTCAATCGCCCCGCCGCCAAGGAGTTCGACATGTCGGTGGACGAACTGGTGCGCGGCAAGTATCTGGTGGATGTGCTGGGCCACTGTGCCGAATGCCACAGCCCGCGCACCAAGGCCACCTTTGCCATGGATGGCTCGCGCTATCTCGAGGGCAATACCATCGAAGGTTCCTACGCTCCGGCGCTGACCCCCGATGCGCTGAGCGAGCGCGGCTGGACCAAGGACGATCTGGTCAAGTTCTTCCGCACCGGACTGTCGCCGCAAGGGGTGATGACTTTCCGCATGTCATCGGTGCTCGAGCATTCCACCTCGCGCATGGCGGAGGCCGATGTGCGCGCCATGGCCGCTTATCTGACCCAGAACCGCGAGATGCCCGGGCCCAAGCTCAAGGCTGCCGAGGGGCAGACCAGCGTCAAGGGCGAGAACCTGTACCTGGGCCTGTGCGCAGGCTGCCACGGTGTGCAGGGCCAGGGTCAGCCGCATTCGTCGGTGCCTATGAGCACCAACACCACGGCCATGTTCCCCACGCCCATCAACCTGATTCGCGTGATCCGCGAAGGCGTGCACGAGCGTGATCTGGCCCATGGCGAACGCATGCAGACCATGCCCGGCTATGCCGACAAGCTCAGCAACGAGGAGATGGCCGAGCTGGTCAACTACATGCGTCAGACCTGGGGTGGTCGCCCTGGCGACGTGACTGCCGCGCAGGTGGCGGAGCATGTGAAGACCATAGAACACAGCAAGTAACTCCGGACCAGGCTTGAGGCCACGGTCGCTCGCGGCTTGCCGCGGCGGCCGTGGCCTTTTGCTTTGCGCCAGAGGGCCGCAGGGGCGTTGGCCGCACAGAGTGCGCACGACTCCATGCCGCAGTCGCGGCTTGCCTGTTGCTTGTGAGTCGTATCGGAGCGCGCTTATTCGTCCTGCGCCGGATTGTCCGGTAGCACCACCATGGCCTGGGCTGCGAGCTTCCAGGCGATGGCCGAGGCCTCCATATCGCCACGGTGCTCGGCCATCAGCGCCAGGCGCTGCCAGGCGCGGGTACGCAGCTGGGGGTCTTGCAGCAGCGGTGCGGCGCGGGTCAGCAACTGCTGGGCCTTGCCCCATAGCTCGCGCTGCACGCAGGCCATGCCGGCCAGGTATTGCAGGCGCGACTCGCGCGGGTTGGCATTGGCTGCGGCTTCCATGCGAGCCAGCCAGGCTCCATCCAGCTTGCCCAGGCTTGACTGCAACACCTCCACCAGCTTGGGCAGATGGGTTTCCGTGCGCGGTCCTGGCTGGGTCAGCAAATGCTCCCACACGGGCAGCAGCCAGGCGCGTGCCTGCTGGGCTTCGCCACCCAGCTCGATCAGGCGTTCCGTGGCAGGGATGGCCACTTCGGGCATGGCGCGCTCGTCTTCGTCCAGCGACAGCCAGAACTGCTGCAGCGACGAGGTGTCACGTGCGTCGCGAATGCTGGCCAGCAACAGGCCGCGGACCACGCTGGCCGAGGCCGCGGGAGAGAAGGCGCGGTGCTTGGCCAGCAGACGGGCGGTGTCGAGCGCCGCCTGCGTGTCGCCAGACAGGCGTGCTGCCTTGAGTTTGATGCGCAGGGCAATCGTGCGGCGGCCTGCGCCCAGCGGCAACTCGCCCAGACGGCGAATCGATTCGGCGGCATCGCGGTCGTCCAGTGCCCAGCGGGCCGCGCGCATCTGGGCGCCTTCGCGAATTTCCATGTCCTGGGTGTTGCCGGGGATGGGCAGCACGTCCAGAGCCTGTTGCCAGTGCTTGTCGCGCAAGGCTGCATCCTGCAGGGCGTGGGAGGCATCGGCGGCGATCAGATGGGCTGTTGCGTTCAGGCGTTCGCCATAAGGCAGGCCGGCCTTTGCTTCGCGCAGCGATTGCTCGGTGGACAAGGCGGCCAGAGCCGATTTGCGGGCGCGCAAAAAGCGGCCGGCCTGCAGATGCGAGAGCGCTTCGAGCAGGCTCTGGTTCATGCCGCGCTCTTTTTGCTGCATGCGCCAGCGGCGTGCCTGATGCGGCATCTGCAGCAGCACTGCCAGGGCACGCAGCGCGGCATAAAGCAGCACAAAAGCCAGAAAGAGCAGAACCAGGGCCAGGTTCAGCGACATGTCCACCCGGTAGGGCGACCAGAACCAGGTGACCGAGCTCTGGTTATTGCCAGCAAACAGTGCCATGGCCACGGCCACGGCAAACAGACCCATCAACCACAAGGCGGCGCGCATTTCTGTGTCCTCCTCGATTAGCGGCCGGCGGCCGCTGTGGTCAGAGCGTTCAGCGTGTCTTCAAGCTCCACGCGTCCGCCCGTATGCAGATTGGCCTGAATCTGCTGCAACTGAGCCTGGGCGATCTGAGTGCGCCGTGAGCGTGCGTCAAAGTATTTGTTGAGCAGGGTGCCAGCAGCGCTGAGGTCGGCGCGCGCCGATTCCCACTGGCGCGACAGCAGGGCCAGACGGGCGTTGAGCAGTTGCAGCTTGAGGTTCTCGCGCAGAAAATAGCCCTGCTCGGGGGCCAGCAGGGCCACCTCGGGGTGATCGATGCGGCGCACGCGCACCAGATCGGCCGCGCCATCCTTGAAGGAGTCCCAGACCCGCTGACCCTGGCCCTGCCACCAGGCCCATTGAGTGAGGGAGAGACTGGCGTCCTCGGGCGTGTCATGAGCGGCCGCCGTCTTGCGGGGCTGGGCATCGCGCGCACGCGGGCGGCCCACATCGTTGATGAGAGCCAGGTCATCCACCTGGCGAATCAGGTCTTCGATACGGCTGAGCACCCCCGTGGTGTCCGTCACGCTCATGCGCGAGAGCTTGTCCAGATCCAGATCAATGGCGCGCACGACGGGCGCCAGACGCGGCTGGGCCGTGCTTTCCACGCGCTTTCTGGCTGATTTGAGGCTCGCCACCAATGGCTGCAGGCTGCCTGAGAGTTCAGCCTGTTGCTGGGCCATGCGTATCGAGGATTCGATATCAGCCACGAGGTTTTCATCGCGCGAGCGCGACATGCTTTGCATCAGCTCTTCGAGCTGGTTGCGTTGCAGGCTGAGTTCGGCCACACGCGCCTCCATCACGGAGACACGCGCTGCGCTGTCGCGAGCCAGATCTTGGGCGTCCTTGGCCAGGGTGCGAGCCTCCACCGACTGCGCGCCGGACTGCGCCGACTGACGCGCCAGCTGCTCCTGCATATTGCCCACGCGCTGCCACAGCATGCCGCAGGCGACCAGGGCTGCGGCAGCCACCGCTCCCAGCGTCAGCACCAGAGCTGTGGGCGCACCACGCCCGGTCTGAGCGGGCACGGAAGGGTCCTGGCTGGAAGGGGAGGCTGAGGGTTGGTTGTCGGAGGTGGGGATGGCATCGGAGCTCATAGAGCCGATTCTATAGACGCAACCACATCGTCCAGACTTGGGCGACTGTGCAAAACCCGACCGAAACCTGCTGAAAGTGCTTTGCTGGCAATGCGTTCATGGGTGGTGAGCGCTAACCCAGAGTGCCATTGCTGCTGGGGTAGCAGCTGTTGCAGGTTGGCAACAGCTTCCGAGCTGCTGAACAGCCACAGGCTGCCGTCGCTGGCGGCTTGCCGGGCCAAATCCAGCTGCTGCGCCGTCCATACGGGAAGCTGGCGCTCATACACAGCCAGCAGTTCCACCTCGGCTCCGGCTTCGCGCAGCCGGGATGCCAGCCAGTCACGGCCTGCACCTTGTGTGGACGGGATTTGCATGCCTGCATTACCGACGACAGGGGCGGTCGAAGGGCTGGTGCCGCGCACGATCAGCACGCGGTCGCCAGGGCGAACCTGGCCGTGGACGTTCTGCCAAAGCGCTTCGGACTCGAACTGCGCTGCGTCAGGCGAAGGGCCGTCGATCTGGAGAGAGGCCAGTCCTGCTTCTAGCAGGGCCCGCTCTGTGCCCGGGCCGGGGGTCCACGCCCTGGTATCAGGCGCTAGCAACGCTTCAGCATCGAACGCTGGAGTTTGATCCTGGGCAAAAAAATACTGCACCGCATTGCCGCTGACAAACATCACGGCCCGGTAGTGACCGGGTTTCAGCGCCAACTGTCGCGCCTTCAGCAGAGCCTGGTGTGCAGCCGGGTCTGTGCAGGGCCCTATGCCTATCAGCGGCAAGGCCTCGGCCAGCAGGCCGCGGGCGCGAAACGCATCGACCCAGGGTTTTGCATCATGCAAGGGGCGGGTGACCAGAACGCGGCGCATGGGCAGGCGCGGCTCAGTCCTGCCTGGGCGCCGCAGGCACGGCACCCGCGGCTTGCAGCTGCGCGGCCAGTTGCTCGCCCAGAGCGTTGGCGCTGGCAAAGTCCGTGACGCTGGCGCTGGCCTGCACGCGCACCAGGCCCTTGCTGCCCTCCATATCGCCCCAGGCTGCATCCATGTGCAGGGTGTCGCCTTCAAAGCGGCCGTAGGCGGCCAGCGGCATGGAGCAGCTGCCGCCCATGCAGCGACTGACGGCTCGCTCGGCGGTCACGGTCAGCCAGGTGGGCATATGGGCCAGCGGGGCCAGGGCGTCGATGATGTCCTGGCGATCCGCGCGCACCTCAATGCCCAGCGCGCCCTGACCGGCAGCGGGCAGCATCTGGGCCGGGTCGAACCTGGCGCGGATGCGCTCGCTCATCTCCAGGCGCATCAGGCCGGCGGCTGCCAGCACGATGGCGTCGTACTGACCTTCGTCGAGCTTGCGCAAGCGGGTGTTGACATTGCCGCGCAGGGCCTCGATCCTGAGATCGGGGCGCAGCGCCTGCAGCAGGGCCTGGCGACGCAGGCTGGAGGTGCCGACCACGGCCCCCTGGGGCAGCTCGTCCAGCGATGCATAGCGGTTGGAGACAAAGGCGTCGCGCGGGTCTTCGCGCGTCATCACGCAGGCCAGCACAAAGCCCTCGGGCAGCTCCATGGGCACATCCTTCAAGGAATGTACGGCCAGATCGGCGCGCCCTTCCTCGAGAGCCACTTCAAGCTCCTTGACGAACAGACCCTTGCCGCCCACCTTGGACAGGGCTCGGTCCAGAATCTGGTCGCCCTTGGTCGTCATCCCCAGCAGATCGACGCTGTGGCCGCGGCCGCGCAAGATCGCCTGCACATGCTCGGCCTGCCACATGGCCAGCTGGCTCTCACGTGTGGCAATGACGATGGATGTGGGTGAGGATGCAGAAAATTTCATGACGGCGCGGTCTCAAGCGGGTAACGGGGAATGCTAGCATGGCAAGTTGCCCTACACCGTGCCCAAGGAGAATAGTTCATGCCTTCCGCCCGCCCCAAGAGCGCCGCACATACAGACAAACATGGCGACAAGCCGGTGCGCAAGACCGACAAGGATTTGCCGCTGATCGAGGACATACGGCTGCTGGGGCGCATTCTGGGCGATGTGATTCGCGAGCAGGAAGGCGGGCCGGCCTACGAGCTGGTCGAGCAGGTGCGCCAGCTATCGGTGGCCTTCAGGCGCGATGCCGACGAGGCGGCCGACAAGGCGCTCAAGAAGCTGCTCAAGGGACTGTCCAGCGATCAGACGGTGAGCGTGATTCGCGCCTTCACCTACTTCTCGCACCTGGCCAATCTGGCCGAAGACCGCCACCACATCCGCCGCCGCGCCGTGCACGAGCGCGCCGGCAACACGCAGGAAGGCAGCATCGAGGTGGCACTGGCGCGCCTGCGCTGGGCGGGCATCTCGACGGCCACCGTGGTCGATACGCTGGCCAAGAGTTTCATCTCGCCCGTGCTGACTGCTCACCCCACCGAGGTGCAGCGCCAGAGCATTCTGACGGCCGAGCGCCGCATCGCCCAGTTGCTGGCCGAGCGCGACGATATCCTGATGCGCGCCCAGCTCTACAACAGCGCCAAGGACGCGCTGACCCCACGCGAGCTGACGCGGGTGGAGGCGCAACTGCGAGCCTGCGTGGCCCAGCTGTGGCAGACGCGGCTGCTGCGTCATTCCAAGCTGACGGTGGCCGACGAGATCGAGAACGCTCTGTCCTATTACGAGGCCACGTTCCTGCAGGAGATCCCCAAGATCTACGAGCAGCTGGAGCAGGAGCTGGGCGAGAAGCTGCCCGAGCAGAGCTTTTTGCGCATGGGCCAATGGATTGGCGGTGATCGCGACGGCAACCCCTTTGTGACGGCCGAGAGTCTGGAGCTGGCCCTGTCGCGCCAGGCCGATGTGGCGCTGCGCCACTATCTGCGCGAGGTGCACTATCTGGGCGGCGAGCTGTCGCTGTCGGCCAATCTGGTGGACATCACGTCCGAGATGCAGGCACTGGCCGATGCTTCGCCCGACCACAATGTGCATCGTAGCGACGAGCCTTATCGCCGGGCGCTGACGGGCATTTATGCGCGGCTGGCCGCGACGCTCAGGCAGCTGACGGGCGGCGAGGCGGCACGCCATGCCGTGGCGCCCCAGAATGCCTATGCATCGGCCGACGCCTTTCTGGCCGATCTGCAGATCATTGACGACTCGCTGTCGCGCTATCACGGCGATGCCCTGGCGCCGCAGCGCCTGCGCCCGCTGATGCGTGCCGTGCGGGTCTTTGGCTTCTATCTGTCCACGGTGGACCTGCGCCAAAGCTCGGACAAGCACGAGGAAGTGGTGCGCGAGCTGCTCTCGGTCGCCAAGGTCGAGCTCGATTACAGCCTGCTCGAAGAAGACGCCAAATGCGCGCTGCTGGTGCGCCTGCTCGAAGACGCACGACCCTTGCGCGTGATGGGCGCTGACTACGGTGACCACACCCGCAGCGAGCTGGCCATCTTCGAGACCGCCAAGCGCCTGCGCGAGCGCCTGGGCAGCGAGGCGATTCGTCATTGCATCATCAGCCACACCGAGACCGTCAGCGATCTGCTCGAGGTGCTGCTTTTGCAAAAGGAAGTGGGCCTGCTGCGCGGCACCCTGCAGGACGGCGCGCAATGCGATCTGATCGTGGTGCCGCTGTTCGAGACCATCGAGGACCTGCGCAATGCCGCGCCCATCATGCGCCGCTACTACCAGTTGCCCGGCATTGCCGAGCTGGTCCGAAAAAGCGGTGGCGAGCAGGACATCATGCTGGGCTACAGCGACAGCAACAAGGACGGCGGCATCTTCACCAGCAACTGGGAGCTATACCGGGCCGAGATTGCGCTGGTCGATCTGTTTGACGATCTGGCCGATCACTACGGCATCCGGCTGCGCATGTTCCACGGCCGCGGCGGCACCGTGGGGCGTGGCGGCGGCCCCAGCTACCAGGCCATTCTGGCGCAGCCGCCAGGCACGGTGCGCGGTCAGATCCGCTTGACCGAGCAGGGCGAGGTCATCGCTTCCAAATACGCCAACCCCGAGATCGGACGCCGCAACCTGGAGACCCTGGTGGCCGCCACGCTGGAGGCCACGCTGCTGCAGCCGACCAAGCCGGCGACCAAGGCCTTCCTGGAAGCCGCGGCGTTTCTGTCCGAAACCAGCATGGCGGCTTATCGCGCGCTGGTCTACGAGACTCCGGGCTTTACCAATTACTTCTTCAGCAGCACGCCGATTCGCGAGATCGCCGAACTCAATATCGGCTCGCGCCCCGCATCGCGCAAGGCGACTCAGGCCATCGAGGACCTGCGCGCCATTCCCTGGGGCTTCAGCTGGGGCCAGTGCCGACTGACGCTGCCGGGCTGGTACGGTTTCGGCTCGGCGATCCAGGCCTTTATCCACCGTCCGGGCAAGGATGCCAAGGCGCAACTGGCGCTGCTGCAGAAGATGTACCGCCAGTGGCCGTTCTTCCGCACCTTGCTCTCGAACATGGACATGGTGCTGGCCAAGAGCGACCTGAACCTGGCCTCGCGCTACAGCGAGCTGGTGACCGACACGCGCTTGCGCCGCCGCATCTTCGGCGCGATCGAAGCCGAGTGGCAGAGCACGGTGGAAGCGCTCAACCAGATCACGGGCGACAAGCAGCGCCTGGAGCACAACTCCGCATTGGCGCGCTCCATCCGCCACCGCTTCCCCTATATCGATCCGCTGAACCACCTGCAGGTAGAGCTGGTGCGCCGCTGGCGTGCGGGACAGACTGACGACAGGGTCAAGAACGGCATCCACCTGTCCATCAACGGCATTGCCGCCGGAGTGCGCAACACGGGTTGAGGTCGCTGATGGCTGCTCCTGAATTGGGAGCTTATGTCGCCAATGAATAAAGGGTTTGAAGCATTTATCTGCTTTAAATCCTTTGTTGAATGGCGCTACCAGCTATGGAAGTTGAAGAGTCCTCAAACAAGCGCGCTTGCATGGCGAGCCATCCAGCAAGCGCTGTCGCAGTTTCTCGGCCATCAAGGCCGGACACGCTGAAGCCGCCGCAGCAGATCACGGAAGATAGGCTGCATCTTTAGGAGCTGCATGCGCCAACGCATAAAGGGTTTGAGGCCAATAAATGCTTCAAACCCTTTGTTGTATGGCGCTACCAGCTATGAAAGTTGAGCTTTAAAACTGGCGTGCTCCAGGCCGGAGGCAGCGAGCAAGCGCCGCCGCGCAGCGAGGCTGCCGTCCCCATCCCGAAGAGAGAGGGGGAAGCGGCGCAGCCGCTCAGGGGGTTAGTGAAGCATTAAGGATCCGGCGGCCTTGCTCTTGCCGGCGCGCGCGGGAGGGTTGCACAGGCCGCACTGGTAGTGGCGCGCATTCTCGTAGGGCTCGGTCACGAACTGGCCCTTGCAGACCGAGCATTGCGTGCGCGTCAGCATCTGCGCATCGACAAACTTCACGAGGCGCCAGGCGCGGGTAAAGGACAGCAGCACCTCGAGTTCGGCCGCCTGGATCTGCTCGGTATAGAGGCGGTAGGCCTTGGTCAGTTGCTCGGCCGAGTCCAGCTCCACGCCCTTGGACAGGTATTCGTAGATGTTGAGGAACAGCGAGCTGTGGATATTTTCCTGCCAGGTCAGAAACCAGTCCGTGGAAAACGGCAACTGGCCCTTGGACGGAGACTTGCCCGAGATTTCCTTGTACAGCCGGATCAGGCGTTCATAAGACAGCGTGGTCTCGGACTCCAGCACCTGCATGCGGGCGCCCATCTCGATGAGCATGGCGGCGCGCTCGATTTGCTTGGATTCGTTCAGAACGCTTTTGGTGGCAGTCTTGGCGGCGGGCATCAATCTCTCCTTAAAACCAGGTAGTCGCTAGCGGGTGCTCAGAGCACTTCGGAGACACGGCTGGCCATCAGGATGTTGGCGTGCAGCGTATTGGTGGCGGCATTGCCGATCTTGTTGCTGCTGTGGTTGGTCAGCAGGCTCCAGACCATTTCGTCGTCGGCGCGGAAGCTGGCCAGCAAGGTGTTGCGCGATGCCAGCTTGAGCACCTGGGCCGAAGACAGCGAGCCCAGCAGGTCGCAGGACTCTTCGTTCAGACCCAGACGGAACACGGCCTCGGCCTTGTCCTGGCGGATCAGGGTCTGGGCCAGCATCAGATAGGTGAGGTTGGCTTCGCGGATCTCGGCAAGCAGTTGTTCGTTGTTCATGGGTCCAGTCCTTTCAATCTCGACAGACCGTCACGGCGCACACAAACAAGACGTTAAAAGTGTTTCGATCTGTTGAAATGAATTGTGTTTCAAGCCCTGATCGAACTGAAGTCGGGGAGCGTCGGTATCGCCGGTCTGGTTTCACAGGCAGGCATGTAGGATTTCCCTTACTGCCTTGCCGTCCTTCGGGATGACTCGGAGTGCCGGGTGGGGGCTGACATTGCGTCAGGCCGGATTCCACTGGTGCATGTATTGTGAATCTGTCCGGAAGATGACAAACGAGCAAATAGGCGGCTTTTTATTCGGTATCTGATCGCCTATGAAAAAAAGGCCGCTGGGATTTCCTGTGATAGCGGCCCGGATCCGGGTTGCCAAGCTGCATCGACATGCGAGTGCGGACATGGTCCTCGGCCATTTCGCCAAGGCCCGGAGCGCCGAGAAGCAATGGGCCTGGTCTGGTCTGGCTTGGCGCTGAGCAAGCGTGCCGCACCGCGCTTGCGCCTGTCTACGGTGATCACGGTGCGCTCTGTCCGCGGCCCAGGGAGTGAACCCGGCAAACGCGGGGGAGCGTGCTTGTTCAAAGCCGGTGCCTGACGCGACACCGGCATATGGCAGCTCAGCCTCGCTCGGCCGGGCGGGAGGGCTGGCTGCACCACTCGCTCCAGCTGCCGGCAAACAAGGCTGTGGGCGCAAAGCCGGCAATGCGCATGGCCAGCACATTGGGCGTGGCACTGACACCGCTGCCGCACTGGTGCACCACGCTGGCGGGATCGCGTCCGGCCAGCAACTGATCAAACTCGGCTTTGAGCAGCGCTGCGGGCTTGAAGCGTCCATCGGCCGCGATATTGCTGCTGAACGGCCGATTCAGTGCACCCGGAATATGGCCTGCCACGGGGTCCAGGGGCTCGACCTCGCCGCGGTAGCGGGCCGGGGCCCGGGCATCGATGAGGGTCTGGGTGGCCTGGCCCAGGTCGGCCTCGACCTGGCCTACGGTCTTGAGTGTCTCCAGCGGCTGGCCCAGTTCAAAGTTGGACTGGAAATGGCGGGGCTCTTCCTTGCTGCCCACCGCCTGGCCGGCCGCCTGCCAGGCCTGCAGTCCACCATCGAGCACTGCCACGGCATCGTGGCCGGCCCAGCGCAGCATCCACCACAGGCGGCCGCAGTAATTGGCGGCGTTGCGGTCATAGACCACGGCCTGCATATTGTTGGCAAAGCCTATGGACGACAGCCAGGCGGAAAAGCGCTCGCGCGTGGGCAGGGGGTGGCGGCCGCCGGAGGCCGATTGCACGCTGGTGGCGACCTGGCCGTCTTCGCCGGGTGCTCCGTGCGGTGCGCTGAGGTCTTTGTCCAGATCGGCGAACAGGGCGCCATCGATATGGACCTGCAGATATTGCTCGCGGCCGGCAGGCGGATTCATGAGGTCAAAGCTGCAGTCAAACACCATCAAGGGCTTGCCGCTGGCCTTGAGCCGGGCCAGCTCTTCGACGGAAATCAGGGTGTTGTAGTGCTCGGGCGCCGAGTGGTTCATGGCTTGCTGCTCCAAAGATTGAACGGCTGCAGACGGCATGGCGTGCAGTCTTGCGGCATGCAGACCATTATGCGATCGGGTCGCAGCGCCTGAGCCCTGCAGGCTTCATTGTTTGGATATGGCAAGCCGCGCAGATCCGGCGTGGACTGCGCGGCAGGCTGGGGCTGCTGACGTGCATGGCGAAGGCGCCAGGCACCGCTGCCATGGCTAGCCCCTGGAGCGTAAGGCGGTTGCTGCGGCTCCGCTGGCAACGATGAGCACAATGCCCAGCCAGCCGATCAGAGGGATGCTTTCGCCGAACAGCACCAGGCTGAGCAGGGCGGCAAACACAATGCCCGAGTACTGCAGATTGGCGACGACCAGGGTGTTGCTCTTGCTGCCGGCCGAGGCATAGGCTTTGGTCATGCAGACCTGGGCCACGGCGGCCAGCACGCCCACGGGCAGCAGCCACAGAGCGCTCCAGCCGGGGAAGGGCGAGATGCCGGTGAACAGCATGGTGATGCCGCCGGCAATGGCCGATCCCACCGAGAAATAGAACACCACGCGGGTTTCAGGTTCGCCCAGGCGCGACAGGGTGGTCACCTGCATATAGGCCATGGCCGCAAACATGCCGCCAAACAGGCCGCCGAGTGCGGCCACCCATTCGCTGGCCGGGGCGCTGGTCGGGCGCAGCACCAGCAGCACGCCGACAAAGCCCGCTACCACCGTGGACACCAGGCCCCAGGGAAAGGGCGGAATGGCGCGGCGGGTTTCGGGCTCGGCCGCATAGGATTTGCGCAGCGTGTGGCGCATCCACAGGCCCTGGGCGATGAGAAAGACCGCCATCCAGATGCTGCTCATGGAGTTGAGCGTGGTGGCCGTGGCCAGCGGCAGATGGCCGATGGCGTAGAACCAGGCACCCATGGAGATCACGCCGACAAAGCTGCGCCAGGCATGCTCGCGCGAGTACTGGGTGGTCAGCGTCACGCCGCTGCGCCTGGCCAGCCAGACCAGCAGCGCCATGCTGACCAGGCCGCGGTAGAACACGATCTCCGCCGCATTGAAGTCCTGGGAGGCAAACTTCACACACACACTCATGACCGCAAAAATCAACGCGGCCAACACCATCCACAGGGCTTGCATATCTCGCTCAATTCAGCATAAAAAATAGCTGCTGTGCTTATGGGGTAAGCGATAGCAGCTATCAGTCTTGAGGCTTACCTCATTCAGCGTTGGGGGACGCTGTCGCCCATGATGCGGCGATACCACTCATGGAAATGTTGCATGCCGTCTTCCATGGGGCTCTGATAGGGGCCGACCTCGTTGTCGCCGCGTTCATAAAGCGCCCTGCGGCCGCCGTCCATGCGCTCGGCGATCTCGTCGTCCTCGATGCAGGTTTCCATGTAGGCGGCCTTCTGGGCCTGCACGAACTCGGGCTCGAAGGCGGCGATTTCCTCAGGGTAGAAGAACTCCACCACATTCAGCGTCCGGTCCACGGCCAGCGGGTGCAGGGTCGAGACGGTCAGCACATGCGGATACCACTCCACCATGATGTGGGGGTAGTAGGTCAGCCAGATGGCGCCGCGATCGGGCAGTTCGCCGTTGCGGTAGGCCAGCAGCACCTCGTGCCACTTCTTGTAGATGTCCGAGCCCGGGTTGCCGAAGCCGGGGGCCACGCCCACGGTCTGCACCGAGTACTCGCTGGCGAATTCCCACTTCAGATCGTCGCAGGTGACGAAGTTGCCCAGACCGGGGTGGAAGGGGCCGACGTGATAGTCCTCCAGATAGACCTCGATAAAGGTCTTCCAGTTGTAGTTGCACTCGTGCATCTCGACATGGTCGAGCACGAAGCCGTCGAACCGGAGCTGCTCGCGCAGCTTCATGCCGGCCAGATCGGCCTCTATGTCGCGGCCGTTGTCCTCGAACAGCAGTCCGTTCCACTCGCGCAGACGGTAGTTGTTGAGGTTCAGGCAGGGGTCGTGGCTGAAATGCGGGGCGCCCAGCAGCTCGCCGCTGGTGCTGTAGGTCCAGCGGTGCAGCGGGCAGACGATATTGCCTCCGGCATGGCCCTTGCCTTCGGACAGCAGATTGCCGCGCCCCTTGAGCATCACCGCCTGGCGGTGGCGGCAGACGTTGGAGATCAGCTCGATCTCGCCTTTGGCATTGCGTACCAGCGCCCGCCCCTCTTTTTCCTGAGGCAGGGCGTAGTAGTCGCCTATCTCGGGAACGGCCAGCTGGTGACCCACGTAGCGCGGGCCGCGCTTGAAAATCGTTTCCAACTCACGCTGGAACAGCGCCTCGTCGAAATAACTTGAAACTGGTAGTTGGCTTGCGGCCTGCTGCAGTTGAAGACTTAAATCAGTCATGGATGACCTGACCTAAAGACTCCCCACAGGGAGGGTGCACGTGCGCACACGGTAAAAAACGAAACCGGCCTTGTCTGGACACGGGCCTCAGGCAATGGACGGTGGCGCATGGCCAGCCGACTCGTTTGCCCGACCGGATGACCAGGCACGTGGCCGGCTTGACGGGAATGGGATTATAGGCTGTGGGGTTATTTCCGTTTTTCTGGTACGTGTATTGACGTTATTTCGACGTTGTAGCGAAGGGTCCTGTCAGCAAGCTGCCAGCCGTCCGCAAACCGTGGCAGGTCGTCAAAAAGGCTGGTGCGGACGGCATCGACCTGACCGGAAGTCACAGCCAAGACATCTCCCGCCTGCCGGCTTTGCGGGCATTGCACGCCAATGGTGCAGGGACGCCTAAAATCGTCGTTTTCGTCCAACATAGCCCACACCATCCATGCCCAAGGCCGCTGCCGCCAAAAAATCCGAACAGCCTGTCAGCTATGAAGCTGCTTTGCAGGAGCTGGAACAACTGATTGCGCAGATCGAATCGGGTCAGCTTCCGCTGGAGCAGATGCTCAGCGGCTACCAGCGTGCGGCCGAGCTGCTGGGTTTTTGCCGCAGCCAGCTCGAAGCCGTGCAGGAGCAGGTCAAGGTACTGGACGAAGGCAAGCTGTCCGCCTGGACCCAGGACTGATCCCGGCGTCCGCGCTTTTTGCCTTGAAGATGCAGCCCATGAATGAATCAATGATTGCCGAACCATCGACGCCTTTGAACGAGGGCAAGCCTGCCCTGGATTTTTCCGTCTGGATGCAGGAGCGACTGGCGCGCACCGAAGATGCGCTGTCGCGCTGGGTGGGCATCAATGCACCTGCGGGCCTGGGCGAGGCCATGCGCTACGCCGTGCTCGATGGCGGCAAGCGCTTGCGACCGCTGCTGGTCTGGGCGGCCGCCGAGGCGGTGGGCGGTCTGGCTGCGGCCACGCTGCGCGCAGGTTGTGCCGTAGAACTGATTCACGCTTATTCCCTGGTGCACGACGACATGCCCTGCATGGACAATGACACCATGCGCCGTGGCAAGCCCACCGTGCATGTGCAGTTTGGCGAAGCCTCGGCCCTGCTGGCCGGCGATGCCCTGCAGGCCCTGGCGTTCGAGTTGTTGCTGCCTGACGACGACGGCATTCCCTGCTCCATGCAGGCCAGGCTGTGCCGCCTGCTTGGCGCAGCGGCGGGCAGCCAAGGCATGGCCGGCGGCCAGGCCATTGACCTGGCCAGCGTGGGCAAGCAACTGAGCGAGGCGCAGTTGCGCGAGATGCACCGTCTCAAGACCGGTGCGCTGCTGTTGGGCAGCGTGCTCATGGGGGCCGCCTGCAATGCACAGACCGATGCCCGGGCACTGGCCGCGCTGACCGACTATGGCCAGGCACTGGGCGTGGCCTTCCAGGTGGTGGACGACATTCTGGATGTGGTGGCCGACTCCGCAACGCTGGGCAAGACGGCCGGCAAGGATGCGGCCAATGACAAGCCCACTTTTGTGTCGCTGCTGGGGCTGGAGGCGGCAAGAGCCCATGCCGAGCAGTTGCGCCAGCAGGCTCACGCCGCCTTGACGCGCAGCGGATTGGCCGACACCCAGGCCCTGGCCGCACTGGCCGATATGGTTGTGCAGCGCACCCACTGAAATTTAATAGAGAAGCCCTGTAATCCAGTATTGGTAAACACTAGCAGCTATTAAAAATATAGAACATGTCCACGAATACTTCTTCCCTGCTGCACAGCATCAACGATCCCGCAGACATGCGCGGCCTCTCGCGCTCCCAGCTCAAAAGCCTGGCCGCAGAGCTGCGCACCTATGTGATCGACAGCGTTTCCAGGACTGGCGGGCACCTCAGCTCCAACCTGGGGACGGTGGAGTTGACCGTGGCGCTGCACTCGGTGTTCAACACGCCCTATGACCGCATCGTCTGGGATGTGGGCCATCAGACTTATCCGCACAAGATATTGACCGGTCGCCGTGATCGCATGGGCACGCTGCGCCAGTTCGGTGGCCTGTCCGGCTTTCCCCAGCGGGCCGAGAGCGAATACGACACCTTTGGCACGGCGCACTCGTCGACCAGCATCTCTGCTGCGCTGGGCATGGCTTTGGCCGCCAAGCAAAAAGGTGAAGACCGGCGGGCCATTGCCGTGATCGGTGACGGCGCGATGACGGCCGGCATGGCTTTCGAGGCGCTGAACAACGGCGGCGTGCATGACGCCAACCTGCTGGTCATCCTCAATGACAACGACATGAGCATCAGCCCGCCCGTGGGCGCGCTCAATCGCTATCTGGCCCAGCTGATGAGCGGCCAGTTCTACGCCAAGGCCCGTGATGTGGGCAAGAGCGTCCTGAAGCAGGTGCCGCCCTTGCTGGAGCTGGCCAAGCGTCTGGAACAACAGGCCAAGGGCATGGTCGTGCCTGCCACCATGTTCGAGCAATTCGGCTTCAACTACATCGGTCCCATCGATGGTCATGATCTCGATTCGCTGATTCCCACGCTGGAGAATATCAAGGGTCTCAAGGGTCCTCAGTTCCTGCATGTGGTCACCAAGAAAGGCCAGGGCTACAAGCTGGCCGAGGCCGACCCCGTGGCCTATCACGGCCCCGGGAAATTCGACCCGGCGGTCGGTCTGGTCAAGCCAGCCACGCCTGCCAAGCAGACCTTCACCCAGGTGTTTGGTCACTGGCTCTGCGATATGGCGGCCAAGGACCAGCGTCTGGTCGGCATCACACCCGCCATGCGCGAGGGCTCGGGCATGGTGGAGTTCCACAAGCGCTTTCCCGGCCGCTATTACGACGTGGGCATCGCCGAGCAGCATGCAGTCACTTTCGCCGGCGGTATGGCCTGCGAAGGCGTCAAGCCCGTGGTGGCCATCTATTCCACTTTCTTGCAGCGTGCCTATGACCAGCTGATCCACGACGTTGCGCTGCAGAACCTGCCTGTGGTGTTTGCGCTGGACCGCGCCGGTCTGGTGGGCGCCGACGGTGCCACACACGCTGGCGCTTACGACATCGCCTTTGTGCGCTGCATTCCCAATATGAGCATGGCCTGCCCGGCGGACGAACGTGAAACGCGCCAGTTGCTGACCACGGCCTATGAGCAGGATCACCCTGTCTGCGTGCGCTACCCGCGCGGCGCCGGGGTGGGCGTGACTCCGCTTGACAGCCTGGAAGGCCTGCCCTTTGGCAAGGGCGAGATGCGCCGTGAGTCGGCCTCCAAAAAGGTGGCGATTCTGGCCTTCGGCAGCTTGCTGTACCCGGCCTTGCAGGCTGCCGAAGCCTTGGATGCCAGCGTGGCCAATATGCGCTGGGCCAAGCCTCTCGATGAAGAGCTGTTGCTCCAGATCGCTGCAGATCATGAGCTCATCGTCACGCTGGAAGAAGGCTGCGTCATGGGGGGCGCTGGCAGTGCCGTCATGGAGAGCCTTGCCGCCCATGGCCTGAGCAAGAGCGTGCTGCAGCTGGGGCTGCCCGACGAGTTCATCGAGCATGGCGACCCCGCCAAGCTGCTTGCGCTGCAGGGGCTGGATGCGGCAGGCATCGAGGCCTCCATCCGAAAGCGTCTGGCTGCGGGCTGAGGCGACAGGGACATCGTTTACGCAAAACGGGTTCAGGCAGATGCACGCTCCAGATGGGGCAGGCCGTTGCTGCATCCTTGTTTGCGTAAGTCCTGATGGACTGAAACCAGGCCCTTCATCGAAGGGCCTTTTTCTTTGCTTGTCGTCAAGAAAACTGACGGCAACCGCGAATCGCCACACGGCCGGCGTCTGCGTTTCTAGAATGCCTGTGGCTGCCGGCCTGTGATCAGGCTGTTGCAGCCGGCTTTGCAATGGACAACTACTAGCGGAGAAATATTCATGGATCGTCGCTCACTCGTCAAACATGTGGGCATGGCTGGTGTGCTGGCAGCGGGCGTGGCTCCTGCGGTGCGCAGCCAGGAAGTGCTGCGCTGGCGCTTGGTGACGAGTTTTCCCAAAGTCCTTGACGCCATTTCTGGCGGAGCAGAAAAATTTGCCCAATCTCTGCGCTTCATGTCCGGTGGGCAGATCGAGGTCAGCGTGCACTCTGCAGGTGAGCTGATGCCTGCCTTTGGCGTGATGGAGGGGGTGCAGAACGGCTCGGTCGAAATGGCTTTGACCGCTCCCTACTATTTCACCGACAAGGACTATTGCTTTGCACTGGGCTGCGCCGTGCCCTTTGGTCTGACGGCGCGGCAGATGGATGCCTGGATGGAGTGGGGCGGCGGGCGCAAGCTCATGGATGACTTCTACGCCCAGTACAACATCAAGAGTCTGAGTGCCGGCAACACCGGCACGCAGATGGGGGGCTGGTACCGCAAGGAAATCAGGACCGTGCAGGATCTGCATGGTCTGCGCATGCGCGCTGGCGGCGGCTTGCTGGGTGATGCGCTGCAAAAGCTGGGCGTGCAGGCCGTCAACATGCCAATTGCCGATGCGCAGCAGGCGCTGGAAAAGAACCGCCTCGATGCGGTGGAGTTCGTCGGCCCTTATGACGACCAGAAGCTGGGCTTCGGCAAGATCGCGCCTTACTACTACTATCCGGGCTGGTGGGAGGGCGGTGCAGAGCTGGCCTATTTCATCAATGCCAAGGCCTTTGCGGCCCTGACGCCCGAGCTGCGCGCCATGGTGGAGGCCGCAGCGGCGCTGGCCGCCAAGGATCTGACTGCCAAGTACCTGGCGTACAACCCCGCAGCGCTCAAGAAGCTGCTCAGCGAACGCGTGCAACTGCGAGCCTTTCCGCGCGAGCTCATGGATGCGGGGTTCAAGGCCGTGATGGCCACCATGGCCGAGCATGAGGGCAGGTCGGCGCAGTTCAAGAAAATTCACAGAAGCATGCGCGGATTTCAGCACGACCAGTTGCTCTGGGATCGTTTCTCCGAGTTCCGCTATGCCAGCTATATGAGTGCGGTACGTCTGTAGTGATTGATTGTTTTCAATTGGGCATCAGACTTGATGCGCATCACTAGGTAGAACTTCTTAAGCGAACGGTCACTTTTTAGCGCTTGCGAAACGGTTGGCTCGTGTACATTTTGTGCCTGTTGCATAAAACAAGCTGGCATAGATCAGTGGTCTGTATCAGCTCAATTCGTTCCTCAAGGAGACTAAAGTGGATCGTCGTTCCATTCTGAAAAATGCCGGTATCGCCGGCGTTCTGGCCGCGGGTGCAGCACCTGCTGTTCACGCCCAGGCCGCTGTGCGCTGGCGCCTGGCCTCCAGCTTCCCCAAGTCGCTGGACACCATCTTCGGCAGTGCTGAAAAGCTGTCGCAACTGGTCAAGGCCATGTCGGGCGGCAAGTTCGAGATTTCGGTGCACCCCGCTGGCGAGCTGATGCCCGCTTTCGGTGTGGTGGATGCGCTGCAGGGCGATACCATTGACATGGCGCAGACCGCTGCCTACTACTTCACCGGCAAGGACCCCATCTTCGCCTTCAGCTGCGCCGTGCCCTTCGGCCTGACCGCACTGCAGATGAACGGCTGGAAGGATCATGGCAACGGCCGCAAGCTCCTTGACGCCTTCTTTGCCAAGTACAACTTCAAGACCGCATCGGCCGGCAACACCACGACCCAGATGGGCGGCTGGTATCGCAAGGAAATCAAGACCGTGGAAGACCTCAAGGGTCTGAAGATGCGTCTGGGCGGCGGCGTGTTCGGCGAGGCCATGGCCAAGCTGGGCGTGGTGGCGCAGAACATGCCCGCAGGCGATGTTTACCAGGCTCTGGAAAAGGGTACGCTGGACGCCGTGGAGTTCGTCGGTCCCTACGACGATGAAAAGCTGGGCTTCAACAAGGTTGCGCCTTACTACTACTACCCCGGCTGGTGGGAAGGCTCTGCCGAGCTGGAGTTCTTCATCAACATCAAGAAGTACAACGCGCTGTCGCCCGAGAACAAGGCGATCCTGGACGCCGCAACCCGCGTGGCTGCCGCTGATATGACCAGCAAGTACCAGGTGTTGAACCCTCAGGCCATCAAGCGCCTGGTGGCCAACAAGACCCAGCTCAAGATGTTCCCCAAGCCTTTGATGGATGCCGGCTTCAAGGCCTCCATGGAAGTGTTTGCCGAGCACGAAGCCAAGTCGCCCGAATTCAAGAAGATCCACCAGGACATGCGCGCCTTCCAGCGCGACCAGATTCTGTGGAACCGCTTCTCCGAGTACCCCTTCAATCAGTACATGGCGACTGCCAAGATCTGATTCCAGTCAGACTCAAGACTGCCGGCGCCATGCGCTGGCTGCAAAAAAACCGCAGCTTGCTGCGGTTTTTTCATGTGCCCGAAATCATGCGAGCCTGAGTTGAGCGGCTCCTGCGTCAGATAGCGCAAACAGCAAATCTTCCAGGGCTTCGACAGGTGCAGAGCCAAGATCTATGGTCGCTTTCACTCCTCCTGCCAGGACTTGCGGGTCCGACATGAAGTGAACGACCTGCTGCAGCCCCGCTGCATCCGGCTCGTTTTCATCATCTCCATCAAACCAATCGTTGAACCAGTCGATGAGTGCCTTGGAGGCCTTCTCTTCTGTCAGACCTTGCACTTCCAGCGACAGCCAGTCCCAGACAAAGGGCTGCAGCTCCACTGCGGAATCACCGATGCGGAAATGAATGGGTTCGAAATCGAGCCGCGTCTGTGAATCCACTTGTACAGGTTCTGCGCTGTCTTCCGATACGGGGATGACATCGACCCGGCAGGGCAGATTCCATGCACCTTCTGTGGCCAGCGTCCCATCGCTGTTGCGATAGGCCGGCTCCACATAAGAGTCCTGGGCATTGGCGGCCTGTGACAGCAGGTCTGCGTACGGTTGACGGATGGCCGTCAGCAATTCGGCGATGGTCATTGCGGTTTTCTGGGAAAACAGCAAATCTATCACTCGGCAACCTCTGCCCAATGAAAAAGCCCCGGCTCTGGCGAGCCGGGGCTGTATCAGCGGAGGGGCGAAGATTTACTTGCTCGCAGGAGCTGCGTTCAGTGAGTCCTGCAGGGCCTTGGCCGGATCATCCGAGCCATAGCCGCCTGCATCGGGTGCGGCCGGGGCAGGCTGGTTGCCTTCGGCAGGGGCCGCTGGCACTGCAGAGCCTTCTTCGCCGCCCTCAGGGGCCCCGAAGGGGTTGTCTGCGCCATAGCCACCGCCAGCATCGTTGAGCTGGTTGAGCATCTCGTCGCCCACCTTGTTCATGTCCACGACCACCGGTTTGTCGAGCGCGCCGGTCACGATGCCGGGGAAGGCGATCAGCACACCCACCATCACCAGCTGAATCAGCACAAAAGGCACGGCACCCTTGTAGATCTGCATGGTGGTGACGGGCTCGATGACCTTATGCGTGACCTTGTCGACGTACTGCTTGTCCGGAGCGACCGAGCGAAGGAAGAACAGTGCAAAACCGAAGGGCGGATGCATGAACGAGGTCTGCATGTTCACGGCCAGCAGCACGCCGAACCAGATCAGGTCGATGCCCATCTTCTCGGCCACGGGTCCCAGCAGCGGCACCACGATGAACGAGAGTTCAAAGTAGTCCAGGAAGAAGGCCAGGAAGAAGATCATGATGTTGACCACGATCAGGAAGCCCACCTGGCCGCCGGGCAGGCTGGTCAGCAGGTGTTCCACCCACTTGGGGCCGTCGGCGGCCTGGAACACCAGGCTGAAGGTGGTTGCGCCGATCATGATGAACATCACGAAGCTAGCCAGCTTGGTGGTCGAGGCCAGGGCCTGCTTGAGCAGGTCCATGTTCAGGCGTCGGCGGGCAAAACCCATGATCAGTGCGGCCATGGCTCCCATGGCGCCGCCTTCTGTCGGAGTCGCAATGCCCAGGAAGATGGTGCCCAGCACGAGGAAGATCAGCAGCAGCGGAGGGATCAGCACAAAGGTCACGCGCTCGGCCAGCTTGGACAGCAGGCCCAGCTTGAGAACCCGGTTGAGCGAGGCGATCACAAAGGCGATGAATGTGCCGCCGCACATGGCGGTGACGATTTTCTCGTCAGTGGGTACATCCAGCACTTCCTTGCCCTGCCACCAGGTGTGAAGGTCGGCCATGTGATTGGCCAGGAAGATGGCCACGATGGTCGAGATGCCCATGACCACGGCCAGCGAGGTATAGCCACCGTTGCCATTGGCTTCGCGGTAGATACGTGCCTCCACAGGCAGGGCAGGCACCATCTTGGGCTTGAAGATGGCCAGAATCACCACCCACAGAACATACAGACCCATGAGCATGAAGCCGGGAATGAAGGCGCCCTTGTACATATCGCCCACGCTCTTGCCCAACTGGTCGGCCATCAGAATCAGCACCAGCGAGGGCGGAATGATCTGTGCCAGCGTGCCAGACGCTGCAATCACGCCCGATGACAGACGACGATCATAGCCATAGCGCAGCATGATGGGCAGAGAGATCAGGCCCATGGAAATCACCGAAGCAGCAACCACGCCGGTGGTGGCGGCCAGCAGTGCACCCACAAAGATCACGGCCAGAGCCAGACCGCCGCGGATGGGACCGAACACCTGGCCGACAGTGTCAAGCAGGTCCTCTGCCATGCCCGAGCGTTCGAGAATCAGGCCCATCAAAGTGAAAAAGGGAACGGCCAGCAAGGTGTCGTTGGCCATGATGCCGATCAGGCGCTGGGGCAGCCAGGCCATCACGGAGGAGGGAAAGACCCCCAGTTCGATGCCCAGAAAGCCGAAGGCCAGGCCTGCAGCCCCCAGGCTGAAGGCTACGGGAAATCCCAGCAGCAAAAAGCAGATCAGCCCCGCAAACATGATGGGGGCGTAGTTGGTAGCGATAAATTCCATCGATTGTCTCCCGCTACCGTTATGCCTTGGCCTGGGCGGCCAGCGCCTCAGCCTGCTTGCGATCGGCTTCGGCACGCAGGGCCTCGGCCAGTTCTTCCTCGGCGCTCTTGTCGCTGAGCTTGCCCATGGGGTCGGGGCCGTCGCCGGTCAGGAAGGCAATGCGCTTGATCAGCTCGGAGATGCCCTGCAGCAGCAGCAAGGTGATGCCCACAGGAATCGCCGTCCATACGGGCCAGCGGATCAGCCCGCCGGGGTTGCCCGACATTTCGCCGGACTGGTACATCTGAATTACCACCGGCATGCTCAGCCACAGAATGGTCAGGCATAGCGGGGTGAGAAAGAAGGCAAAGCCGATGATGTCGATCCAGACCTGGGCCTTTTTGGACAGACGGCTGTTGATCACGTCGATGCGTACATGCTCGCGATGCAGCAGGGTGTAGCCCGCAGCAATCAGAAAGGACCATGCGAACAGATACCACTGGACTTCCAGAAAGGCATTGGAGCTGGTGTCAAAGGCCTTGCGAACAATGGCGTTGGCGGCGCTGATGAAGGTGGCGGCAAATATCAGCCAGATGGAATATTTGCCGACAAAGGCGTTGAGCCTGTCGATAGCCCTGGACAGGGCGAGTAAAGCCTGCATGGTGTCTCCAAAAAGTAGGCTGTGTATGCGTCGCGCTGTTGGGGCTGGTAAGCCTCAGGGCGATCTGAGTTTTTGAACCAAACTGGAGATTCTACGGACGCAGGTATGGTGTTTTTTACAAATACGCACGCAAATGTGGCGTCCGAGCGTCAGTTGTGCCTGCTATATGTACGATAGCTGAAAGTGCACGGCTGGTGCAGCTTATATGATTGTTTTATTGAGGTATTTTGTATTTTTCATGGGCTTGCTTGCTAGTGTGCGCCTGCTGTCGTGGAGGGCGTTTTTGCGCTGAAACTAGGGCAAATCCGTAGAGAGCCAAACTGCATCAGATCCGGTTCAAGACCTCTTATTTGCTGGCCAGCCGGCGATAGAGCGTGGCCCGGCTCAATCCCAGGTTGCGAGCTGCCAAGGTTACATTCCCGTGAGCCTCCTGCATGGCCTGCTGAATCAGCAGCAACTCGCTGGTGCGCAGCGGTGTGGTCATGGCATTGGCAGATGTTGCCTGACAGGCTGCGCCGGAACCCTGCATGACTGGGACACGCAGCAAGGGACCGGCCTGTGCCAGTGCCAGCAGGCGCAGACCGGACCACAGCGGTAGTTGCAGTGGCGCCTCGGGCCGCTGGCGCGCATGTTCGATCAGATGACTCCAGGGCAGGGCCAGCAGCTCATGGCTCTGGATGAGCGAGTCCCCCCCAGGGGCTTGCAGAGGACGCGGCACCAGTTGCCTGGCCACGGTATTGCTGCCCAGCAATCGGCCTTCGGCATCAAATACCATCAGGCCTTCGCCTTCCTGGCCCAGAGGTCCGCCGGGCCAGTTCACGCGCAGCAGCAGGGTATGAGGCAGGGCCCGCAGCAATCGATCTTCGATGGCGCGTGCGCAGCGCAGTGCCAGCAGCAGCAGTTCGGGGCGCTCGGGTACATCAATGCCGGTGATGTCCAGCATGCCCAGACACTCGCCCTGAGGGCCGAATACCGGAGCGCCTGCGCAACTGTAGTCGCGCAGATCGTCAAAGAAATGCTCCTGCCTGTGCAGCCATACCGGGCTGAGTTCGGCCAGTGTCGCGCCTATGGCCGAGGTGCCCACGCCGCGCTCGGACAGATCCACGCCGACACGGCCTACGGCCAGCGCACGCAGATCGCTATGGTCGACGGGACCTTGCACTTCAAGTGCCAGTCCCTGGGCATCGGTCAGCAGGCAGAAGTAGCGCATGGCACCCACGGCCGCGACCAGCTGCGTCATGACCGGGCGTGCAGCCTGCAGCAGCAACTGGTGCTTGTCCTGGGCGTGGCGCAGCGCGTGAGGTCCGAGGGCCTCGAACTCCACTTTTTGCGCGGGATGACGGCCCTGCGCCACGCAGCGCTGCCACGAGCGCCAGAGCCAGGGAGCCAGGCCAGACGGTGCCAGCGCATGGGATGAGTCCATCGCCAGCAACTGCTGCCTGGCCTGGGCAAGCAGGGAATGGCGTGCACCTGGATGCGCTGCGGCTTGCGCGGAAATGGCGGGGCTGGCGGGCGACATGCGGACTCCGGACAGTGTTTCATTTTGAGAATATCTGTGCGTGTTTCGTCTGGCTTGGGGGTCAACCCTAGCGCCTTGCATGGCGGTAACTGCCCACCATAGAGAGTGCGGTTGTGCTTTGTTACCCAATTCTTCGGATAAAGGCAGGAGGCATCACGATGAATGTTCAGTTCACGGTCAATGGCCGCGCGGCCAGCATTGACGTCCCCCCCAATACCTTGCTGGTGCAGGCGCTGCGTGAACAGCTGCGCCTGACGGGCACCCATGTGGGCTGCGATACCAGCCAGTGCGGAGCCTGCACGGTGCTGGTCAATGGCAAGGCCATCAAGTCCTGCACCATGCTGGCCGTGCAGGCCCAGGGCGCAGAGGTGCAGACCATAGAGGGCATGGCCGCTGCCGATGGAACCATGCATCCCATGCAGGCGGCCTTCAAGCAGTGCCATGGCCTGCAGTGCGGCTTCTGCACGCCCGGCATGGTGATGAGTGCGGTGGATCTGTGCCGCCAGAAGCCTCAGGCCACCGATGCCGAGATCCGCGAACTGCTCGAAGGCAATATCTGCCGCTGCACGGGCTACCAGAACATCGTCGCTGCCGTCAAAGTGGGTCGCGACGGCATGAGCGCCAGCTGAGCCGCGCATCACAACTAGAAGAGGAGACACACCATGGGTGCATCTGACTTTTCCAAGCTGCCGCATATCGGCGAAGCCGTTCTGCGCCGCGAGGATGATCGCTTTCTGACCGGCGCAGGCCAGTACACGGACGACATCACGCTGGGCGCGCAGGCCTATGCGGTATTTGTGCGCTCGCCCCATGCCCACGCGAGGCTGCGCAGCGTCAACGTGGATGCCGCCAAGGCGGCGCCAGGCGTGGTCGGCGTGCTCACGGGCGCCGATGTGGCGGCCGCCGGCATCAACGGCCTGCCCTGCGGCTGGCTGATCACCAGCACCAATGGCGAGCCCATGAAGGAGCCGCCGCACCCGATCCTGGCCCTCGATACCGTGCGCTATGTGGGCGACCAGGTGGCCATGGTGGTTGCCGAGACCCTGCAGCAGGCACGCGATGCGGCCGAGCTGGTGGAGGTCGATTACGCGGTGCTGCCTGCGGTCGTGAACGTGGCCGATGCGGCGGGTGGCAAAAAGCCCGGCGCCGTGGTTCACGATATCGCTCCCGACAACCGCTGCTACCAGTGGGCGATAGGCGACAAGGCAGCCGTGGATGCCGTGTTTGCGGGCGCGGCCCATGTGACGCGGCTGGATCTGGTCAACAACCGGCTGATCCCCAATGCCATGGAGCCGCGCGTGGCCATCGGCAGCTACAACCGCGCCATGGATGAGTACACACTGTACGTGGCCAACCAGAACCCGCATGTGGAGCGGCTGCTGATGACGGCTTTCGTCATGGGCCTGCCCGAGAGCAGGGTGCGCGTGATTGCTCCCGATGTGGGCGGCGGCTTCGGCTCCAAGATCTTTCTGTATGCCGAGGATGTCTGCCTGACCTGGGCGGCCAAGAAGCTCAACCGCAATATCAAGTGGACGGCCGATCGCAGCGAGTCCTTTCTGACCGATGCGCATGGCCGCGACCATGTCAGCCATGCCGAGATGGCCATGGACGCCGATGGCAAGTTCCTCGCCATGCGCGTGCACACCGATGCGAACCTGGGCGCCTATCTGTCCACCTTTGCCAGCGCCGTTCCGACGATTCTTTACGCAACGCTGCTGGCGGGGCAGTACACCACGCCGCAAATCCATATCGAGGTCGATGCCTGGTTCACCAACACTTCGCCCGTGGATGCCTACCGGGGTGCAGGCCGCCCCGAGGCCACTTATCTGCTTGAGCGCCTGGTCAGCCGCTGTGCCTGGGAGATGAATCTGTCCCAGGCGGAGATCCGGCGCCGCAACTTCATCACCAGCTTTCCCTATCAGACGCCAGTGGCGCTGCAGTACGACACCGGCGACTACAAGGCCTGCATGGATCAGGCCGAGCAACTGGCCGATGTGGCGGGCTTTGCGACCAGGCGCGCAGCCAGCGAGGCCAAAGGACTCAAGCGCGGCCTGGGCTACAGCAGCTACATCGAGGCCTGTGGCCTTGCTCCCAGCAATATTGCCGGGGCGCTAGGCGCTCGTGCCGGTCTGTTCGAGTGCGGCGAGGTGCGCGTCCATCCCACGGGCAGCGTGACGGTGTTTACGGGCTCGCACAGTCATGGTCAGGGGCATGAGACCACTTTTGCCCAGGTGGTGGCGGCCCGACTGGGCATTCCCGTCGAGCATGTGGAGATCGTCCATGGCGATACGGGCCGCGTGCCCTTTGGCATGGGTACCTATGGCTCGCGCTCCATCAGCGTCGGAGGTGCGGCCATCATGAAGGCGCTGGACAAGATCGAGGCCAAGGCCAAGAAGATTGCCGCCCACCTGATGGAGGCCAGCGATGCCGACATCGACTTCGCGGGAGGCGAGTTCACGGTACGCGGCACCGACAGAAAGCTGCCGTTCGCCCAGATTGCGCTGACGGCCTATGTGCCGCACAACTATCCGCTGGACAAGCTGGAGCCGGGGTTGGACGAGACCGCTTTCTACGACCCCACCAACTTCACTTTCCCGGCCGGCACCTATATCTGCGAGGTCGAGGTGGACCCTGCCACGGGCGTGGTGCGTGTCGACCGCTTCAGTGCCGTGGACGATTTCGGCACCATCATCAACCCCATGATCGTGGAGGGTCAGGTCCATGGCGGACTGGCCCAGGGCATAGGCCAGGCGCTGCTGGAAAACTGCGTCTACGACCGTGACTCGGGTCAGTTGCTGACCGGCAGCTTCATGGACTACGCCATGCCCCGCGCCGACGATCTGCCCGACTTCAAGCTGGGTACGGTCTGCACGCCATGCACCCATAACCCGCTGGGTACCAAGGGCTGCGGCGAGGCCGGGGCCATAGGCTCGCCGCCAGCCGTGATCAATGCCGTGCTCGATGCTCTGCATTCCCTGGGCGTCAAGGATCTGGACATGCCTGCCAGTCCGCACCGCGTGTGGGAAGCCATCGATGCTGCACGCCCCTGACTGTGGCCTGCACACACCTGACTGAGAGGAAGAGAGGACAACACATATGTATGCCTTCAGTTACTCCAATCCCCGGACGCTGGATGAGGTGAGCGCTGCCAGCGGGCAGTTTCTGGCCGGCGGCCAGAGCCTGATTCCTTCCATGAAGCTGCGCCTGGCTCAGCCCGGCGCGATTGTGGACCTCAACCAGGTCGATGGTCTGGCGGGAATCCGCGTCAGCGGTGATCAGGTCGAGATCGGCGCCATGACCCGTCATGCCGATGTCGCCGCCAGCCGCGAGGTGCAGCACGCCATTCCCGCGCTGGCCGAGTTGGCGGGCGGCATTGGCGATCGGCAGGTGCGCGCGCGAGGCACGATGGGCGGCTCGCTGGCCAACAACGACCCCGCGGCATGCTATCCCAGTGCGGTGCTGGGTCTGGGCGCCACCGTGCTCACCCAGCGGCGCGAGATAGCGGCAGACGACTTCTTCCAGGGCATGTACACCACGGCACTGGAAGAGGGCGAGCTGATCAAGGCCGTGCGCTTTCCGGTGCCCAGAAGGGCCGCCTATATCAAGTTCAAGCAGCCCGCTTCGCGCTTTGCGCTTGTGGGCGTGTTTGTGGCGCAGACGGGGCAGGGCGTGCATGTGGCCGTGACCGGCGCGGGACTATCGGTCTTCCGCCACGCAGGCCTGGAAGCGGCGCTCAACCAGAGTCTCACGGCCGCTTCGGCGGCTGCAGTGCCTATCGACGACAGCGAGCTCAACAGCGATCTGCACGCGAGTGCGCGCTACCGGGCGCAGCTGATCAGCGTCCTGACGCAGCGGGCGGTGGATCAACTGCTCTCAGTCTGAGTGGCTTGGCAGCTTTCCCCTCTCTCGCTTCGCGGGAGGGGGCAACAGCCTCGCTGCGGGGCGGCCCTTGCTTGCTGTCTCGTTCTTGCAGAGCGCCCTGGCTTGGTTTTGTTTTGTACTGAATTTGAAGGAAAGTGGCTCTAGCCTATATGGATAAAGCGCAGGCAGCTATGAATACTGATGTGAACAGCGCTTTGGAGTCGGTGGATGGGCTGCTGGCCGCCTTGAAGGAGGTCGGCTATTTCGCGGACCGGCGTCTGGCTACGGCCGTGTTTCTGGCGCTCAGGCTTCAGCGGCCCCTGCTGCTGGAGGGCGAGCCGGGCGTTGGCAAGACCTCGCTGGCTCAGGCGCTGTCCCAGGTGCTGGCGCGGCAGCTGATCCGGCTGCAGTGCTATGACGGCCTGGAGCAGCGTGAAGCGCTGTATGAGTGGAATTACGCGGCGCAGCTGCTGCATCTGCGCGCGGCCGAGCTGCGTGGTGCGGCGGAACTGGAAGCTGTCGAGCAGGAGGTCTATCAGCCGCGCTATCTGGTGCGCCGGCCTTTGCTGCAGGCCCTGCAGGCGCCCGCGCCCGGCGCGGTGCTGCTGATTGACGAGGTGGACCGGGCCGACGAGCCTTTCGAGGCCTTTTTGCTCGAGTATCTGGGAGAGTACCAGGTCAGCATTCCCGAGCTCGGGGTCATCAGGGCCCAACTGCCGCCGGTCACCATTCTTACCAGCAATCGCACGCGTGATCTGCATGACGCGGTCAAGCGCCGCTGTCTCTATCACTGGCTGGACTATCCCGAGCGCGAGCGCGAGCTGGCCATTGTCCAGTCCAAGGTGCCTGAGGCCGCAGCGGCCTTGACCGAGCAGATCGCGCGCTTTGTGGACCGGCTGCGCAGCCGCCCGTTTGCCGATGCCTTCGAGCGCACGCCCGGCATTGCCGAAAGCGTGGAGTGGGCCAAGGCGCTGGTGGCGCTCGACACCCTGGTCATAGACCCCGAGCTGGTGCACGAGACGGCGGGCATTCTGTTCAAGCAGCGTGAGGACGTGGCCGCGCTCACGCCAGAGCGTCTGCAGCAATTGCTGGAGCCCGATGCCACAGCCTGAGCTGCAGGCGCAGGCGCCAGCCCGTTCCGCAAGCGTGAGCTGGTGGGGCGATGCGCGCAGCGGCAAGCTGCCCGTCAATCTGCTGGGGTTTGGCCGAGCCCTGCGCCGCGCGGGGCTGGCGGTGGATGCCGAGCGCCTGGCGCTGGCCCAGCAAGGCCTGATGCTGGTGGGCATGAACCGCGAGGACGTGGCCGCCGCGCTGGAGGCTGTGCTGGTTTCGCGTGAACAGGATCTGGCGGTCTTTCGCGAGCTATTTGCGGCCTACTTTTGCAATCCCGAGGTGGCGCAGCAGCTTCTAAGCCAGTTGCTGCCGGGCGCGCCGGAGGCTGCCAGGCCGCGTCACAGGCCGCGTGTGCAGGAGGCCTTGTCGGCGATTCGCGCCGCACAGCAAAAGACCGCGAGCGAGGAGTTGACGCTGGATGCTGCCATGTCGGCCAGCGACCGACACAGGCTGCAGCATGCGGATTTCAACCAGCTCAGTGCCAGCGAGTACCGCCTGGTGCAGCAGCTGGCGCGCGATATCCGCTTGCCGCTGCCTAGCTATCGCAGTCGCAGAAGCGAGCTGCGCGCCTCGGGACTGCGCGTGCACTGGCCCGCCAGTCTGAAGGCAGCGGCGGCCACGGGCGGCGAGCTGGCTAGTCTCAAATGGCGCAGGCGCAAGCGGCTGCCCATGCCCTGGCTGGCGCTGGTCGATGTCTCGGGCTCCATGGAGCGCTATGTGCGTCTGCTGCTGGCATTTCTGCACCAGGCCACCAGCCCCCGGCGCTATCCGCAGCTGCGCCGCCATGTCTACAGCATGGGAACCGGCCTGCAGGAGCTGAACCGGGCTTTTGCCTACAGCGACCCCGATGCCATGCTGGCCCAGCTCAATCACGACATCGACGATTTCGGCGGCGGTACCTGCCTGGGAGAGTGCCTGGCACAGCTGCGCCGACAGGGGGCGCGCCATCTGGTGGGGCGGCGTACCCTGGTGCTGCTGGTCAGCGACGGGTTGGATACCGGCGACAGTGCGCTGCTGGAGCGGGAGCTGCAGTGGCTGGCCCGGCACAGTGCGCGCATTGTCTGGCTCAACCCCTTGTTGCGTTTTGACGGGTATGCCCCGCTGGCCAAAGGCGCGCAGGTACTGCATCGTCACAGCCATGCCATGCTGGCCGTGCACAACCTGCAGTCGTTGCAGCAACTGGCTGCCCATCTGGCGAAGCTGCTGCAACTGCCACACCGAGATTGAAAAGGAGAACACCATGGAAATGCATGCCAGCCGTCCTCTTGCCGTGAGCCAGCAGCAGGCCTGGGAGGCGCTCAACGATCCGCAAACCTTGCAGCAATGCCTGGCCGGCTGCGAGAAGTTTGAGGATGCGGGCGATGGCTCCTATGCGGTGATCATGTCCGTGAAGATCGGTCCGGTATCGGCCAAGTTCAACGGCCGGGTCACGCTGTCGGACGTGCAGCCGCCCAAGAGCTACACGATTGCCTTTGAAGGGCAGGGCGGTGTGGCCGGCTTTGGCAAGGGCCAGGCCAAGGTGGATCTGACGCCCATCGATGCAGGGCATTGCGAGCTGCAGTACGAGGTGCAGGCCCAGGTCGGCGGCAAGATTGCCCAGCTGGGCCAGCGCCTGATCGACGGTGCGGCCAAGAGCATGGCCGAGGACTTCTTTGCGCGCTTCGAGGCCTTGATGCAGCAGCGCTACCCGAGCGAGCAACCCGAAGACGAAGGCGGTACGGAGGAGCCGGATACACGCTCCTGGGAACACGACGCGGCCTCCACCAGCTACGCCCCGCTGGACGCCACACCCTCGGCGCCGCCGCGCGAATCGTCCGGCATCCCCGTCTGGGCCTGGGGCCTGGGGGCTGTCATCGTGCTGGGCGCGCTCTGGCTGCTGACTCGTTGACCAGCGCATGAATAAAAAAAGCCCCTGAGCCTGAGGCCAGGGGCTTGGTGCAGGTGGCCAAACCTTACTGAGGCTGGGCGTGGAAAGCCTTGTTGGCAATCTTCCAGCCCTGCTCGGTCTTGAGCAGCACAAAGTAGTCGGTGAAGGTCACGGCACCGTGGTAGAGCGTGACCTTGGCCATGGCGGCCGTGCCCACGATGTCAAGGGAGTCGATGACGCGGCGACGCGTGGCTTCGTCGGCAGCGGGCGTGTTCTTGAAGCGCTGGCAGTAGAAGTCCAGGTCCCAGGAGGTCAGCGGGCCTTCGCGCACGGACTCCAGCCGGGCCGTGGGCATGAAGGCTGCGCGCATGTGCTCGGCATTGTCTTCGGCATGGCCGCGCATATACAGCTCCAGCGGCACGCGCACGGCGGCTTCTTCGGGGTGATTGGTCAGGCGTTCGGTGGTCATATGGGTTTCTCCTTGGAGCCGGATTCCCTGCGCCGCATGGCGGACGCAGCAAGGGGCAGTGTCAGCCGCCAAGCATGAGGCCTGAAAAAGCCGTCATTGCTGCTATGAAAGTCAGCACTGTTTAAGTCTCCGAATACGGAACTTCAGCAGGTAAACCCAAGGTAAAGCGGGGGTAAATGCTGGCAAAGCCGGCGCTGCCTGACCCGGGGTTTGATTGCAACTGGATACCATTGGCGCCAATTCAGGCTCGAAATTCCTGCGCTCAACCATGTCCAGCTCATCCAAATTGCACCCCAATCGTCATTCTTTACAGCAGGGCAAGGTCCGGCCCGTCTTGCTTGCCAGTGTGGTGCTCGCCCTGGCAGCCGCTGGCGGTGGCTATTGGTGGTATGCGCAAAAACAGGGTGCAAGCGGCGATACGTCTGCGTCTGCAGCTCCTAAGCAAGGAGCAGGCGGGCCCGGTGCTCGTGCAGGGCGCAATGGTCGCGCAGGGCCGGGCGGCCCCGGCGGCGTGAGCCAGGCTCAGCCTGTGAGCGTAGGCCTGGTGGAGCAGCGCGACATGCGCGTGCTCGTCAGCGCCATCGGTACGATGAATGCACGCGCCACGGCCGTGGTGCGCGCCAAGGTCTCGGGCGAGCTGCTCAAGCTGCACTTCAAGGAGGGGGACGAGGTCAAGGCAGGTCAGTTGCTGGCCGAGATCGACCCGCGCAGCTTTGCGGCTTCGCTGGCGCAGGTGCAGGGCTCTCTGGCACGCGACCAGGCCCAGCTCAAGAATGCGCAGCTCGATCTGCAGCGCTACAAGGAGCTGCAGGCCCAGGACTCGATTGCCCGCCAGCAGGTCGATACCCAGGCCGCGCTGGTGCGCCAGCTGCAGGGCACGGTGGCGGCCGACCAGGGCCAGGTCGATGCGGCCAAGCTGCAGCTGAGCTATACCAGGATCACGGCTCCCATCTCGGGCCGCCTCGGCCTGCGCCAGGCCGACCTCGGCAACGTGGTCAACCCTTCCGATACCAACGGACTGGTGACAATCTCCCAGATTCGCCCCATCGATGCCGTTTTCTCCATCCCCGAAGCCCATGTCGGGACGCTGGCCCAGCAACTGCGCGAGGGCAAGCTCATGCCCGTAGAGCTCTGGGATCGCGAGCAAAAGCAGATGCTGGCCAAGGGCCAGCTCAATGCGCTGGACAACACCATCGACACGACCACGGGCACGGTCAAGGCCAAGGCCTCGTTTGACAACGCCGAGCGCAAACTGTTCGCGAATCAGTTCGTCAACGTCAAGCTGCAGCTGCGCCAGATCGATCAGGCACTGGTCGTGCCCGCGAATGCGGTGCAGAACAACTTTGTCTATCTGGTCAAGCCCGACAACACGGTCACCCAGCGCAAGATCACCGTGGGGGTGACGGACGGTGACTATGTCAGCGTGCGCGGCGAGCTGGAGCCCGGCGACAAGGTGGTGACCGACGGCATCGACCGCCTGCGCGAAGGCGCGCAGGTGACGGTGGTGGACTCCGAAAAGGTCAAGAAGGTCGACCAGGCCGTGCAGGATGCAGCCAACCAGCCGCGCGGCATGATGCGCAACCTCAGTCCCGAGCAGCGTGAAAAAGTCTCCAAGATGACGCCCGAGGAACGCAAGGAGTTCTTCCAGAAGCTGCGCGCCGAGCGTGGTGCCAATGGCGGCAATGCGGGCCCAGGCCAGGGACCTCGCGGCGCGGACGCCCGTGGCGATCAGCCGCGCGAGGCGCAGGGCAGTCCCTCCAAGCCGGACCCCAAGGCAGAAGCCAAGCCGGAGGCCAAGCCTGCGGCTGCGAACGAGGCCAGGCCTCAGGCCGGCGCCGAGCGTGGTGAAGGCGGCGAGGCTCGCACGGAAAGATCCGAGGGTCGGGGTGAGCGCCCCCAGCTGACTCCCGAGCAGCGCGCCAAGCTGGAGGCCCTGTCGCCCGAAGAGCGCCGCGCTTTCTTCCAGAAGCTGCGCGCTGAGCGCGAAGCCAATGGCCAGACCGGTACGGCAGCCGGTGGCACGGGTCGCTGAGCATAGTCAGAGCCTGCGGCCATCATGAATCTCTCGCGCCTCTTCATTCTTCGGCCCATCGCCACCAGCTTGCTGATGGTGGCGGTGCTGATCTCGGGCATTCTTGCCTACCGCCTGCTGCCCATCTCGGCCCTGCCCGAGGTGGACTACCCCACCATACAGGTCACCACGCTCTACCCCGGTGCCAGCCCCGATGTGATGACCTCCAACGTCACGGCACCGCTGGAGCGCCAGTTCGGCCAGATGCCGGGCCTGGACCAGATGTCCTCGACCAGTTCGGGCGGCGCATCGGTCATCAGCCTGCGCTTTGCGCTCGATATGTCCATGGACGTGGCCGAGCAGCAGGTACAGGCCGCGATCAACGCGGGCACCAATCTGCTGCCCAGCGACCTGCCCATGCCCCCGCTCTACAGCAAGGTCAACCCGGCCGATGCGCCGGTGCTGACGCTGGCCATCAGCTCGCCTTCGCTGCCCGTCATCAAGATCAACGATCTGGTGGAGAACCGCCTTGCGCCCAAGCTCTCCCAGGTCAAGGGTGTGGGCCTGGTGGCCATTGCCGGTGCGCGCCGCCCGGCCGTGCGCATCCAGGCCAACCCCGCAGCGCTGGCCAGCTTCGGCATGACGCTGGATGATGTGCGCACCGCCATCTCTGCGGCCAACGTCAAGACCGCCAAGGGCAGCTTTGATGGCCCCAACCGCGCATCGACCATCGATGCCAACGACCAGATGCAGTCGGCGGCCGAGTACCGCAACCTGATCATCGCCTTCAAGAACGGCAACCCCGTGCGCCTGTCCGATGTGGCGCAGACCGTGGACGACGCCGAGAACACGCGTCTGGCCGCCTGGTCGGGCACGCCCGAGACCGGCTCCAAGTCGGCCGTGATCCTCAATATTCGCCGCCAGCCCGGCGCGAATGTGATCGAAACGGTCGATGCCATCAAGAACCTGCTGCCCCAGCTCAAGGAGACCCTGCCGGCCTCCATTGACGTGCAAGTGCTGACCGACCGCACCGTGACCATTCGGGCCTCGGTCAAGGACATGCAGTTCGAGCTGGCCCTGGCCGTCGCCCTGGTGGTGATGGTGATCTTCCTGTTCCTGCGCAGTGCATCGGCCACGCTGATTCCCAGCGTAGCGGTGCCGCTGTCGCTGGTAGGCACTTTCGGCGTCATGTATCTGGCGGGCTTTTCCATCAACAACCTCACGCTGATGGCCCTGACCATTGCCACGGGCTTTGTGGTGGACGATGCCATCGTGATGATCGAGAACATCGCCCGCTATGTGGAAAAGGGCGAGCCGCCCATGCAGGCCGCGCTCAAGGGTGCCAAGCAGATCGGCTTCACCATCATCTCGCTGACCATCTCCCTGGTCGCGGTGCTGATTCCGCTGCTGTTCATGGGAGATGTGGTGGGCCGTCTGTTCCACGAATTCGCCATCACCATGACGGTGGCGATCCTGATCTCGGCCGTGGTTTCGCTCACGCTCACCCCCATGCTGTGCGCGCGCCTGCTGCGCCACCAGCCCGAGGGCGAGAAGAACCGGGCGCAGTCCAAGGGCTTCAGCGCTGCGGTGGCGCGCTCTTTCGACAAGGTGATTGCCGAATACGGCCGCATGCTGACCTGGGTGCTGGATCACAGCAAGCTGACCTGGCTGGTGTTCATCGCCACGCTGGTGGTCACGGTGCTGCTGTATTTCGTCGTGCCCAAGGGATTTTTCCCTGAACAGGATACGGGCACGATTGCCGCGACCACCGAGGCCGACCAGTCCATCTCCTTTGCCGCCATGGCCGAGCGCCAGCAGGCGCTGGCCGAGCATTTGCTCAAGGACCCGGCCGTGGCATCCATCTCCTCGTTTATCGGTGTGGATGGCACCAACACCACGCTCAATACCGGCCGCATCCAGATCGACCTCAAGCCCCATGCCCAGCGCGACCGTCTGCCCGTGGTGCTCAACCGCTTGGCCGAGGATTCCCGCGCCGTGCCCGGCATCCGCCTCTATGCCCAGCCCGTGCAGGACCTGACCATAGAGGATCGCCAGGCCCGCACCCAGTACCAACTGCTGCTCTCCTCGCCGGACATGAACCAGCTCACGGCCAGCACCAGGATGTTGGTCGAGCGTCTGCAGCAACTGCCTCAACTGCTCGATGTGAGCAGCGATCTGCAGAGCCAGGGCCGTCAGGCCTATGTGCAGATCGACCGGGCCCAGGCCAGCCGCCTGGGCGTGACGGTCTCGTCGGTGGACTCGGCGCTCTATAACGCTTTTGGCCAGCGTCTGATCTCGACTATCTTCACGCAGTCCAACCAGTACCGCGTGGTGCTGGAGGTGGCGCCGCAGTTCAAGATCGGGCCCGAGGCCCTGCAGAACATCTATGCCGCATCGAGCAACGGTGCGCCGGTGCCGTTGTCCTCGATTGCCACGGTGAGCGAGCGCCCGATGGCGCTGGCCGTCAACCATGTCGGGCAGCTGCCCGCGGCCACGATCTCCTTCAATACCGCCTCCGGCGTCTCGCTGGGCCATGCGGTGGAGGCGGCCCAGGCCATCATCGCCCAGCTGCGCGACGAAGGGCAGATCCCGCTCTCGGTGGACACGCAGTTCCAGGGCGCGGCGCTGGCTTTCCAGGCCTCGCTCTCCAATACCCTGCTGCTGGTGCTGGCCGCCATCATCACCATGTACATCGTGCTGGGCGTGCTCTACGAGAGCACGATTCACCCGATCACGATTCTCTCCACCCTGCCGTCGGCGGGCGTGGGGGCGCTGCTGGCCTTGCTGGTGGCGGGGCTTGATCTGGACATCATCGCCATCATCGGCATCATCTTGCTGATAGGCATCGTCAAGAAGAATGCCATCATGATGATCGACTTCGCGCTGGACGCCCAGCGCGAGGAAGGCATGAATGCGCGCGACGCGATCTACCAGGCCTGTCTGCTGCGCTTTCGCCCGATTCTCATGACCACGCTGGCGGCCTTGCTGAGCGCGCTGCCCATGATGCTGGGAACCGGCGTGGGCAGCGAGCTGCGCCAGCCCCTGGGCGTGACCCTGGTGGGCGGTCTGCTGCTGAGCCAGCTGCTGACGCTGTTCACCACGCCGGTGATCTATCTGACCTTTGAAAGCTGGGCCGAGGGCTGGCGAACCAGGCGCGGCCTGCCGGCCGTCAAGCATGTGCTGCACTCCGAGGCCGAAGTCATGGGCGAGGGCGGGGACGGCGGCCGGGACGGGGCGCGTCCATGAGCATCTCCACGCCCTTCATCTTCCGGCCCATTGCGACCCTGCTGCTGACCATCGGCATGGCCCTGGTGGGCGGCGTGGCCTATTTCCAGCTGCCTGTGGCGCCGCTGCCGCAGGTGGACTATCCGACGATATCGGTGACCGCCAGCCTGCCAGGCGCGGCGCCGGACACCATGGCGGCCACCGTGGCCACGCCGCTGGAGCGCGCCCTGGGCGCGATTGCCGGCGTCAACGAGATGACCTCCAGCTCCAGCATGGGCAGCACGCGCATCACGCTGCAGTTCGATCTGACGCGCACGGTGGACAGCGCGGCCCATGATGTGCAGGCCGCCATCAATGCGGCGCGCACGCTGCTGCCTTCGGGCATGCCGGGCAACCCGACCTATCGCAAGGTCAACCCGGCCGACGCGCCCATCATGATTCTGGCGCTGACGTCCGAATCCCTCACGCGCGGCCAGATGTATGACGCGGCCTCCACGGTGCTGGCGCAGAAGCTGGCCCAGGTGGAGGGCGTGGGTCAGGCATCGATCAACGGCGGCGCGCTGCCGGCCGTGCGCGTGGAGCTGGACCCGGTGCGGCTGGCCGCCAACGGCGTATCGCTGGATGCGGTGCGCACGGCCATCACCTCCACCAATGCCAACCGCCCCCTGGGAGCAGTAGAGCGCGAAGACCACTACTGGCAGGTGGCGACCAACGACCAGGCCCGCACCGCCGCCGAATACGCGCCGCTGGTGCTGCGCTGGAACAACGGCAATGCCGTGCGCTTGTCCGATGTGGCCGATGTCACCGACTCCGTGCAGGACATACGCAACTACGGCGTGATGAACGGCAAGCCCGCCGTGCTGCTGCAGGTGTTCAAGCAGCCCGACGCCAACATCCTGCAGGCCGTGGACAAGGTGCGCGCCATGCTGCCCCAGCTCAGGGCCTCCATCAATCCGGCCATCGATGTCACGGTGATCTCGGACCGCACGCCCACGCTGCGCGCCTCGGTCAAGGAGGTGCAGAACGCGCTGCTGATCTCGATAGCGCTGGTCATCATGGTGGTGTTCGTCTTTCTGCGCCGGCTGCGCGCCACGCTGATTCCGGCCGTGGCCGTGCCTGCCTCGCTGATGGGGACCTTCGGCGTCATGTACCTGTGCGGCTATACGCTGGACAACCTCTCGCTGATGGCGCTGACGGTGGCCGCAGGCTTTGTGGTGGACGATGCCATCGTGGTGCTGGAGAACGTGATGCGCCACATGGAGCGTGGAAAGTCCGCGATGCAGGCGGCCATCGAGGGCGCGCGCGAGATCGGTTTCACCGTTGTCTCCATGAGCCTGTCTCTGATTGCGGTGTTCGTGCCCATTCTGTTCATGGCCGGCATCGTGGGGCGGTTCTTTCGTGAATTTGCCGTGGTCATGTCGGCGGCGATTCTGGTCTCCATGATCATCTCGCTGACCACCACGCCCATGATGTGCGCGGCTCTGCTGCGCACACCGGCAGAGGAGGAGCGCCGCCGCGCCGAGCGTGCCCGGCGCCCGTTCACGCGCCGCTGGGATGCGCTCTGGTTGCGCGTCTCGCTGGCCATGGATCGCTTCGAGCTGCGAGTGACGGCGCTGTATCGTCACACCCTGGCCTGGGGTCTGCGCCACCAGCCCGTGGTGCTGCTCAGTCTGGTGGCGGTCATCGGCCTCAACATCCATCTCTACCAGACCATAGACAAGGGCTTCATGCCCAGCGAGGACACAGGCCGTGTCATGGGCTTCATCCGTGCCGACCAGTCCACGTCCTTTCAGGCCATGGAGCGCCGCATCAAGCGTTTTCTCGATGTGGTGCAGCAGGACCCGGCCGTGGAGTATGTGACCGGCTTTACCGGCGGCGGCCAGGCCAATTCGGCCAATATGTTCATGTCGCTCAAGCCCATGGCCGAGCGCAAGGTGTCCAGCGACGAGGTCATCAACCGCCTGCGTGAAAAGCTCAAGGATGAACCGGGTGCGCGGCTGTTCATGATGACCCAGAGCGATGTGCGCATCGGTGGGCGCCAGAGCATGTCCTCCTATCAGTACACGCTGCAGGCCGACGATACGGCCGAGCTGCGCCTGTGGGAGCCGCGCATCCGCCAGGTGCTGTCCACCCTGCCGGAGCTGACCGATGTCAACAGCGACGTGCAGGACAACGGCATGCAGACCAAGCTGGTCATAGACCGTGACCAGGCCACGCGCCTGGGCCTGACGGTGGCGCAGATCGACAACACGCTCAACGACGCCTTCGGTCAGCGCCAGGTGGGCGTGATCTACAACCCGCTCAACCAGTACCGCGTGGTGATGACGGCCTCGTCCCAGTATCTGCAGAGCCCGGAGACGCTGCGTGGCTTCTTCTTCGTCAACAGCGCGGGCCAGCAGATTCCGCTGACGGCCTTTGCCAGGATCACCACCTCGACCACGCCACTGTCCGTGCAGCACCAGAGCGGCACGCCGGCCAGCACCGTGAGCTACAACCTGGCGCCCAATGTCTCGCTGTCGCAGGCCAATGATGCGATCCGCAATGCCATGCTGGAGCTGGGCGTTCCGGTGTCCATCCGCGGCAGCTTCAGTGGCTCGGCCGGTGCCTTCCAGCAGGCGCTGGCGGGCCAGCCCCTGCTGATCCTCGCGGCCATCATCACCATCTATCTGGTGCTGGGCATCCTCTACGAGAACCTGGTCCATCCGCTGACGATTCTGTCCACGCTGCCCTCGGCCGGCGTGGGCGCGCTGCTGGCGCTGATGTGGTTCAAGACCGAGTTCTCGCTGATCGCCTTCATCGGCGTGATCCTGCTGATCGGACTGGTCAAGAAGAACGCCATCATGATGATCGACTTTGCGCTGGAGCGCGAGAAAGGCGGCCATGCCACGGCGGCCCAGGCCATCTATCGGGCCTGCCATCTGCGCCTGCGCCCCATTCTGATGACCACCATGGCGGCCTTGTTCGGCGCGCTGCCCCTGGCCCTGGGCCGGGGCGACGGTGCCGAGCTGCGCCAGCCCCTGGGCATTGCGATCGTGGGTGGCCTGCTGCTGAGCCAGTTGCTCACGCTCTACACCACGCCCGTGGTCTATGTGCTGCTGGACCGTGTGCGCCGCAGCGTGCTGCGCCTCTGGGCGCGCCGTCCGGCCAGAAAGCGCGGCGGCCAGGCCTCTGCCATGGTTGAGGCGAAGTGAGATGAATATGCCAGCACACTTTTTGAATCAAATCGGCTTCAAATCCAGTCAGGAGAAGCGCAAGCAGCTCACTTTTATGAATACATCCGTCATGGCGCTGCCTCGCTCGCTTCCCCGTCTATTGCCGATCGTTGTCGCTGTCTTGCTGGCCGCATGCTCCACTCAGCCTGCTTATCAAGTGCCAAAGCTGGAAGTGCCCGCGCAGTTCAAGGAAGCCACTCCGCAGGCTGCGCAGTTCGGCATCTGGCAACCGGCGCAGAGCTCGGCGGCCAGCCCGGCCGCGGCAGTGCCCGACCAGTGGTGGACGGTGTATGGCGACAGCACGCTGGATCAGCTGCAGCAGGCGGCAGCCGCAGGCAATCCCGGCGTGGAGCAGGCCGTGGCCCGTCTGCGCTCGGCCCAGGCCGCCGTCGCCAGCAGCCGCGCCGCGCAATTGCCCACGCTCGGCACCACGGGCAGCGGCTCGCGTGCCTTGACTGGCGGCGGCACCTACAGCAACACCAATGGCGAGAACGTGGCGCGCAGCGGCAGCATCAACAACAACTTCTCGCTGGGCCTGAGCGCCAGCTGGGAGCTGGATCTCTGGGGCAAGCTTTCTGGCGCGGTGGATGCCAGCCGCGCTTCGGCCCAGGCCAGTGCCGACGATCTGGCTGCGGCCCGTCTGTCGGCCCAGGCATCGGTGGCCCAGACCTATTTCTCGCTGCGTGCCGCCGAGGCGCAGATGAAGTATCTGCAGGAGAGTTTGGAGGCCTACGAGCAAAGCCTGAAGCTCACGCAGAATCGCTACCAGGCGGGCGTGGTGTCTTCGGCCGATGTGGCGCAGGCCCAGTCCCAGTACAAGAGCACCCAGGCCAGCCTGCTGGAGGCCAGCATCACGCGTGCCCAGTACGAGCATGCGCTGGCGGCCTTGCTGGGCAAGGCCCCGGCCAATTTCAGCCTGCCGGTGACCGGCCACCTGCCGACGCCGCCTGCAGTGCCCGAGATGCTGGCCTCCACCTTGCTGGAGAGGCGCCCCGACATCGCTGCCGCCGAGCGCCGCGTGGCCATGGCCAATGCGCAGATCGGCGTGGCGCGTGCGGCCTATTTTCCCTCGCTGACCCTGTCGGCATCGGCGGGCTATCGCAACTCCGTGCTCTCCGATCTGCTCAATGCACCGAATCTGTTCTGGTCGCTGGGACCGGCGCTGGCCATGAGCCTGTTTGACGGTGGAGCGCGTTCGGCGGCCGTGGAGTCGGCCCGTGCCACGCTGGACCTGAATGCTGCCACCTACAAGCAGACTGTGCTGACTGCGCTGCAGGAGGTGGAGGACAACCTGGTCGCTGCCGTCAATCTGGCGCAGGAGGAGCAGGTGCAGACCGAGGCCCTGGCCGCAGCGCAGAAGTCGCTGACCGTGGCCAACAACCAGTACCAGGCCGGCATCGTGGCCTATCTGAATGTGCTCTCGGCCCAGACGACGGTGCTCGGCGCCCAGAACAGCCTCAACAGCGTCAGAAACCGCAGGCTGACGGCCGTGAACACCTTGCTAAAGAATGTGGCAGGGCACTGGGAGCCGCTGGACGCCGGGCAGCGCAAAGAGTGAGCGCGCCGTGCAGGCTTGTGCTCTGGGTTACAACCGTGGCTCTGTTGTTGTGAAGATCAAGCCATGAGCATTGCTGTTTTCTACCTGCGCAACTCCAAGCCCGAGGGTCAGACACCGGTCTGGCAGCCGCAATGCCGGGCCTTCTCCGACGCGCAGATGAGCGAGGCGCTGGCCCTGTGCCAGCAACTGCGCAAGGACGAGCGCCATGCCCATGTGGTGATTTCGTCGGAGTTGCGCGATATGGTCGGGCCCGTAGGCGTGTCTGCGGTCGAGGATGGCAAGACGCCCGACGGCGTGGACTATCAGTGGAGCAAGGCCGGGCGTGCCGGGGCCAGTCGCAGAAATGCGGCCGAGCCACCCAGGCAGCGACAGGATATGGATCGCTAGGCCGCCTGTATCCTGGCCAGATAGCCGGCCAGCAACTGCATGCTGCCGCTCCAGCCCATGTTCATGCTGGCGTGCGAGCTGTCGAACACCGCTTCTTCCACGGCACTGGCGTTAAGGGCACGCCATTCCAGATGCAGGCGTGTGCCGCCGGCTTCCTCGCCGAGCGTGGTGGTCGACAGGGTATAGAGCGGCCATTGCGGCGCCATCGGGTGGCGCGTGACGCCGCCTGCGGCATCGCTGAACTGCACCACGACGACGATGCGCTCGGGCGCTTTCAGCTCCCTGAAGCTCCATTTGCCCCACATCGCGGGTGCCTGGGGCATGGCTTCGGCACGCATGCCGTAATGAAAGCTGCCGCCTTCGCGTGCATCCACTTCGCATTGCGTCATCACCATGCCGGGCGGGCGCATCCAGTGACTCAGGTGCTCGCCTTGCGTGAAGGCCGCATAGACCAGCTCGCGAGGTGCCTTGATGAATTGCTCGATGACAAACGGGGCAGAGAGTCGCTCGGTCATGGCATTGCCTTTGCAAATCGCTTTGAGCCTTCCATTGTGCACAGCACGCACCTGACTTCAAGCGCCGTGGCTGCAGGCCCGGATGTCAGGCTTCGAGATCAAAGGCCTGGCGCAGTGCATCGCCGAACTGCGTGGAGCCCGAAAGGCAGAGGCTGACCGTGGTGCGGCCCGTGGCCGAGGCCTGCAGCTCCAGCCTGCCTGCTGCCCTGTCGAAGCGGGCGCTCAGGGGCTCGCCGTCGTCGTCCTGCGCCTGCAGGTCATAGTCCCAGTCATTGCCGTCTTCCAGGGCGCCCTGGCGGCCAGCAAACTTCTGGCTGGCCCAGCGCAGCAGGGATTCGATTTCGCCGGCCAAAGCTGGTACGCGCTCGGCCTTGACGCTGGCCATGGCGTCCCAGGTGCCCGTGCCTTCTTCATCTTCGCTGTAATCGAATTCCAGATAATCCAGAGCCATGGCATATTGCGCGCTGTTGAGAGGGACGCCATTGTGCCTGTGCCTTGCTTTGCGCATGGCCGTGGGTTCTTTGGACACAATCAGCCGTGGACATATATACAAAGGCGTTGTCAGCTATGAATTCTGAACTCGATGATGGCTGCGAGTCGCTCTGCATGGTGCAGGCTCTGCAGGTGAGCTTCGGCTACCCGGGCCGGGTGGTGGCCCATGAGGCCTCGCATTGCTGGCATGCAGGGTTGTGTCTGCTGCAAGGCGACGAGGGCACGGGCAAGACCAGCTGGCTCAAGGCATTGGCTGGGCAATTGCCGCTGCGCATGGGCTTGCTGCACTATCCGTTCGCCGATAACGGCCGCCTGGCTGCAAGCTCCTGCTTCTGGCAGGACCCACGCCAGCCGCTCAACGATGTCTATAGCCAGATGCCGGCCGAGAGCTGGGTGGCTTTGCAGCGCACGCTGTATCCGCATTGGTCACAGCAGCAGTTCGAGCAGCATGTGCAGGGCTTCGGGCTGGAGCCGCATCTGCACAAGCCGCTGCTGGCCCTGTCGTCGGGCACGCAGCGCAAGCTGTGGATGGCCGCTGGCTGGGCCAGCGCAGCCGAGCTGGTACTGATCGACGAGCCGCTGGCGGCGCTGGACAAGCCGTCCGAGCGTTATGTGCAGCATGCGCTGGCTGCCATGGCAGCCGAGCTCAAGAACCCGGCGCGACCCCGCAGCGTCATCGTGGCGCATTGGGATGCCATGCAGGGGGTGGACTGGGAGGATGTGATGGAGCTGGCTACATCGCCTTGAACCGTGTTGCGTATAGACGGCTGACGGCCAGCTTTTCAGGGCGGTCACGCAGCAGCAGGCTCAGGCGCCCGGACTCGTCACGCTGGGCGCTGGCAATGGCTTGAACGCGCACCACGGTACCGCGATGGATTTGCCAGAACTCGCGGGCGTCGAGCTGCGGCAGCAAATCCTTGAGCGGGGTGCGGATCAGATACTCCTGAGCGGCCGTCAGCACGCGCAGATATTTGTCGGCGGCTTCGAGGTAGATGATGTCCTGCACCCTCACCATATGGATCTGGTTGCCGACGCTGGCCTGAATGATCTGCAGCGCGGCGGGGACCTGCCCCAGCAGTTGCTGCTGCAGCCCGAGCAGCTGTTCGAGCTGACGGTGATTCTGCATGGCAAGGTCCGTGCCCTGTACCGGCTGGCGCTGCTGCCACCACTGCTGCAGGCGCTGCACGGTCTGGCCGAGGCGCGCCGCCTGCACCGGCTTGAGCAGATAGTCCATGGCGCAGGCCTCGAAGGCCGCCAGGGCGTACTGATCGTAGGCGGTGACAAAGACAATCGCCGGCAGTGCTTGCTCCTCAGGCCAGGCATCGGCGATTTCGGCGGCGGCTTCCAGCCCCGTCTGGCCGGGCATGCGAATGTCCAGGAACAGCAGATCGGGCAGCCGCTCCAGCGCCTGCTGCACGGCGCTGATGCCGTCGGCCACCCTGGCCTCGATCTGCAACTGGGGCCAGAGCTGGCCCAGCAACTGCTGCAATGCCAGGGCCAGCAGCGGTTCGTCTTCGGCAATCAGGGCGCGTGGCGGACTGGTGTTCATGGCTGGGACTTCAGGGGTAATACGATGCAGGCCCTGGTTCCGCCTGCGCTGTCTGCCGTCAGATCGAAGCGGGCAGCGCTGCCGTAGCGACTGGCCAGGCGTTCGTGAATCTGCTGCAGGCCAAAGCCGGAGCCGGAAGGGGGCTCGCCAGGCAGCGCCGGCAGGCCCAGGCCATTGTCATGCACGCTGAGCAAAAGATGGCTGTCATCCAGCATGCCGGCCTGAACGGCAATGTGGCCGCCGGCCAGCTGGGGCTCCAGTCCGTGGCGAATGCTGTTCTCCACCAGCGGTTGCAGCAGCAGGGTTGGCACGGGCAGTTCGGCCAGTTCAGCGGGCAGATGCAGGCCATAGCTGAGCCGGTCGCCCATGCGGATCTGCATCAGGGCCAGATAGTCGGCCAGCAAGGCAAATTCGCTGGCAAGACTGTGGGTGCCGTGGCGCGAGCCGGCCAGCGTGGCTCGCAGGTAGGCAATCAGATGATCGAGCATCTGCTCGGCGCGTGGCGCATCGGTGGTGATCAGCACGCGAAGATTGGCCAGGGTGTTGAACAGCATATGCGGCTCCAGCTGGGCCTGCAGCAGGCTGAGCCGGGCTTCGGCGGCCTGGCGCTGGGCCTGCTCTGCCTGCATTTGCAGATGGCGCGACTTGCCCACCACATAAAAGCCCCAGGACATGGCAATGCTGGTCGCCATGGTGATGGCAAGCGGCAACCATAGCGAGGGCCGGGCTGCGGCGGGCAGTTCGGGATGGAGTTGCTGAACGTAGAAACTACCCAGCGGATTGCCCAGAATCAGGCCTGCTGCAATTCCCAGCGGCACCACGGCCATGCCGCGCATGCCGCGCGGCCAGGGGATCTCGTCGGACTCGCGCCAGCGCAGCCTGAGCAGATCGATGCTTAGCCAGCTGATCAGGCCTATGGCCAGCGAATAGGCGAGATTGACATCCCACAGGCCCTGGCCGAGTGCCGTCAAGGCCGCAGCGATCAGCAGACAGGCAGCCACGGTGATGCCGGCGTGACGAAAGAGGGGTGCGGGCGCAAACATGGACATGACGGGCATGGTAGGTGATGGGTGGCATGGCATCTAGCGTTTTTCGCTGCGCTGCAGCGTTTTCAGCTCGTGCTCCAGCAGTTGTTGAAAGAGCGGACTGCCGGGTGCCAGCAGCCAGACCACTGCGCCATGAATCAGCAGGCCCAGACCCCAGCCCAGAGCCGGGTAGACGGCCCAGTGCCGTCCCTGGCTCAGGGCCAGGGCCATGAGCCCGAGATTCACCGCAGCATAGACCGCTGCATGGATATACCAGCCCAGCTTCATGCCGGCGCGACGGCGTGCCAGCTGGCGCAGAGCGTCTTCAGAGATCGGGTTCATGTCTTTTCCTTGTCGAGTGTGGGGGTGAGAACGGGGATCAGGCCAATCGCTGCCACAGCAGATTGCCGAGCAGCCGGCCCGGAAGCAGCGTGAACAGTCCAGCGACGACGCAGCTGCCGAAGTACAGCTTGCGCATGACGCTGCGATGCTGGGCAATGCGTCGATGGGCCAGATGCCAGAAGGACAGCGCCAGGCTGCCCAGCGTCACGGGAATCAGCAGATGAATGGGCGTGAAGCCTGCCCAGTTGGGCAGCTTGAAGTCGCGTATGAACAAGGCGGAGATGGCGGTGGCCAGCATGAGCAGCACAAAGCCATAGCCTGCGATTCTGTGCAGCCAGGGCAGCGGGCCGGCCTGGCGCCTGGCCCAGAGTGCAGTGGCTCCGGTCAAGGTGGCTGCGATGGCGCAACCCATGTGAAAGGCAATCAGAGGTGTGAGTGTCATGGCTGGCTCCTGGTGCTTGCACATGACTGTGCAAGCCGGGCCTGCTGCCGACCAGTGCTTTGCGACGAAGTGACCAGACACGGGAGCCAGTTGCTCCTCAGCAGGTGTGAGTGGTGTACTGGTTTTGCCTGTGTTTGTTTGTGCGCGCACACATATCACGCGGCAGCTTCAGGACTTGCAGCCTGCCTTGGATCCCGTTGAGATCTCAGGGTGTTAGGCATCGGCAAAGGAGATTGATTATTAAAATTAACGATTCTGAAAATCATTCTCAATAACATTAATAATGTTCCTGCTCCGACCGATTTCCCTGGCTGCTCTCGCACTGTGCAGCCAGCAGAGTGTTTTTGCCCAGACTTCCAGCACTGAGTCAGAAGCTGCCCTGCAGACCGTGACCGTGGAGGCCAGCGCCGATGCTTCGGCCCAGGGTCTGGCCAAGTCTTTTGCGGGTGGGCAGGTGGCGCGCGGCGCGCGTGTCGGCGTGCTTGGAAACCAGGACATGATGGAGACCCCGTTTTCCGCCACCAGCTATACCAGTGATCTGATTCAGGATCAGCAGGCCAAGAGCGTGGGCGATGTGTTGCTCAACGATGCCGGCGTGCGCTCGGCACGCGGCTTCGGTAACTTCCAGCAGGCTTACTTTGTGCGCGGCTTTGTGCTGTATTCCGACGATGTGGCCTATAACGGCCTGTACGGTCTGGTGCCGCGCCAGTACATGGCGTCGGAGTTCGTGGAACGTGTGGAGGTGTTTCGCGGAGCGAATGCCTTTCTCAGCGGCGCGGGCGCCGGCAGCGTCAGCGGTGGCGGTCTGGGCGGCCTCATCAATGTGGTGCCCAAGCGTGCGGGCAACGAGCCGCTCAATCGTGTGACCCTGGGTGGCGCCAGTGGCGGGCAGGCCTACGCGGCTGCTGATGTGGCTCGCCGCTTCGGCCCCGATGATGCAGCAGGTGTGCGCCTGAATCTTGCGCGGCGCAGCGGTGGCACCGGCGTGAGCAGCGAGAAGGTTCACACCACAGTCGGCTCGCTGGGCCTGGACTGGCGCAGCAGCCGTGCACGCCTGTCGGCCGATCTGGGCTGGCAGGAACACAAGCTGACGGCGCCGCGTCCCTCGCTGACACCTTCGGGCAATCTACCCATTCCGGCTGCTCCGGACAGCAAGACCAACTACGCCCAGCCCTGGACCTACTCCAACAGCCGTGACCTGTTCGGCACGGTGCGCGGGGAGTACGACTTCAACGACCAATGGACTGGCTGGGCCGCTGTGGGCATGCGCCGGGGCAGCGAGGACAACGCGCTGTCGGGCCTGACGCTGTCCAGCGCGGCAGGCGATGCCACGGTCAACCGCTTCGACAACACGCGCAAGAACCGCGTCAAGACCGGCGAGCTGGGCCTGCGCGGCAAGTTTGAGACCGGCTCGGTCAAGCATTCGGTGGTGGCTTCGCTGTCGGCCTTCGATTCCAGCGAGCGCAATGCCTGGGGCTATAACTACGCAACCGGCCAGAGCAACAACATCTACAACCCGGTGGCCCTGCCTGCGCCTGGCTATACCGGACTGGGAGGCATACTGGGCAGCCCGCGCGAGACCGAGCGCATCAAGACCAGCAGTCTGGCGCTGGCCGATACCCTGGGCTTCATGGACGAGCGCCTGCTGCTGACGGTGGGCATGCGCTACCAGAGCATCAAGGTCGACGGCTTCGATGCAACGACGGGCGCAAGCTCGGGCAACTACGACAAGAGCCGCGTGACTCCGGTGGCGGGCCTGGTGTTCAAGCTGACTCCTGAGGTGTCGGCTTATGCCAACTACATCGAAGGGCTGGCCAAGGGCGGCAGCGCACCCATGACCAACGGAGGCCAGGTGGTCAGCAATGCTGGCCAGGTGTTCGCTCCCTATGTCTCCCGCCAGAAGGAGGCAGGCCTCAAATACGACGGCGGCAATATCGGCGCCAGCGTCTCCTTCTTCACCACCAGCATGCCCAGCGCCTATGTGCAGAACAATGTCTACGGCGTGTTCGGCAAGCAGCGCAATCGCGGTCTGGAGTTCAATGTGTTCGGCGAGCCCGTCAAGGGCCTGCGCTTGCTCGGCGGCCTGACTCTGCTGGACGCAAAATACCTGACCACGGCGAGTGGCGCCAATGATGGCAAGCGCGTGGTGGGCGTGCCCCGCAGCCAGGCCAATATCGGCGCTGACTGGGACGTGCCGGGCGTGCACGGCCTGGCATTGAATGCGCGGCTGATGTATACCGGCGCGCAGTACGCCAATGCCGGCAACAGCCAGCGCGTGCCGGCCTGGACCCGCTTTGACCTGGGCGCCCGCTATCTGATGGACGTCGGCGGCAAGCTGGTGACCCTGAATGCACGCGTGGACAACGTGGCCAACCGCAACTACTGGGCCTCGGTCGGCGGTTATGCCACCAACGGCTATCTGGTGCAGGGCGCGCCGCGTACCTTCTCGCTGACCGCCAGCGTGGACTTCTGATGCGAGCTCTGTGGACCGTGGTTCATCGCTGGGTCGGCCTGTTTCTCGCGGCCTTCCTGGTCATGACCGGTCTCACGGGAGCGGTGCTCTCGTGGGATCATGAAATCGACGACTGGCTCAATGCCGACATGCTGCACACGCCGGGACGCGGCCCGCTGCAGACGCCGCTGCAACTGGCCCAGGCCGTGCAGGCAGCCGATGCGCGCGCCGAGATCTCGTATATGAGCCTGGGCCTGCGCGAGGGCGAGGCGGCTTCCTTTCTGGTGCGCCCGCTGGTGGCCCAGGCCACGGGCAAGCCCCATGTGCTGGGCTACAACACGGTGTTCGTGGACCCGGTGACGGGAGTCATCACCGGCCACCGTGACTCCAAGAGCCTGGCCCTGAGCTGGCGCAATCTCATGCCCTGGCTGCGCCATCTGCATGAAAGCCTGCTCAGTCCCACGTTTGCGGGCAGCAACCGCTGGGGCTATTGGTTCATGGGCGGTCTCGCACTGCTGTGGCTGGCCGACAGCTTCTGGGCGCTGGTGCTGACCCTGCCGGTGAAGAAGAAGGCGGCTGCGGCGCAGGACGCGCCCGCCAAGGCTGGCGGCAAGTCCTGGTGGGCGCGCTGGATGCCGTCCTGGCGCATACGCTGGGGCGCCGGTGCCTACAAGCTCAATTTCGACCTGCACCGCGCAGGTGCGCTGTGGATCTGGGGGGTAATCGTCATCGTGGCCTTCACCTCGTTCTCGATCAATCTCTACCGCGAGGTGTTCTATCCCGTGATGAGCAAGGTGTCGACCACCACGCCCGGCCCCTACGAGACGCTCAAGCCGGCACCTCTGGGCAGCTTTATCGAGCCTAAGATCGGTTTTGCCACGGCCATTGAGATCGCACGCAAGGAGGCGGTGCGGCTGGGCATCAAGACCGAGGCCGGCGGCATCTGGTATGGCGGGGATTTCCCGTTCTACAACGTGTCCTTCTTCGATCCCGATGACGAGACCGGGGCCATGGGCATGGGGCTGTCCAATGTCTATGTGAGCTCGGAAAGCGGCGAGGTGCTGGGCAGCTATCGTCCCTGGCACGGCACGGGAGCCGATGTCTTCGTGCAACTGCAGCTGCCGCTGCACAGCGGCCGCATCCTGGGCACCTTCGGGCGTGTGCTGATATCGGTGGTCGGCGTGATGGTGGCCATGCTGTCCATTACCGGCGTCGTCATCTGGTTAAAAAAACGCCGCGCCCGGCGAACGGCCTCGGCCGCTGCCTGAAACCACAAAGCCACCTTGCGGTGGCTTTGTGCATTGCGCGCTGCGCGGAATCGGCAAAGCCGCTAAGGCGGTTCAGTCCTTCTTCAGGCACTCGCTCATGAAGGCTTTGCGCTCGTCGCCCTTTTTGCCGGCGGCGTCGGCATTGCAGCTCTTCATGCGTTCCTGCTGACGCTTCTTGCCGTCGGACAGGCAGGACTTCATGAACTCCTTGCGTTCATCGCCTTTTTTGCCGGTGGCTTCAGTGTTGCAGGTGCCCATGAGCTGCTGCTGGGCGGTTTTGGGTTTGTCGCCGGCAGCCATGCTCATGCTGCAGGCCAGGGACACGACAGCCAGGACCACAAATTTTTTCATGATGGTGTGATTTTTGAAAAAACGCCGACAACCGGCGCGCAGCTATTGCAGCACAGGCGCGTGACTTTGCCCAGAATCACCAACCATGTCTTGTAAAAGTTTGCGATTGTCTGTCGATTGGCGGGCGGAAAAGGTCTTGTGAGCGCGAGCGGGAAAATGGCGAGCGGATAATGGGCGGCTTTGCTTCAACCCTGCATCCAAAGGACGATTCGCGTGGATACTTTATTGCTGGTCAAGGCCGCCATCATGGGCATTGTGGAAGGGCTGACCGAGTTCTTGCCGATTTCCTCAACCGGCCACCTGATCCTGGCGGGTTCGCTGATGGGTTTTGTCGGAGGCAAGGCCAAGGTGTTTGAGATTGCGATCCAAACCGGCGCCATCTTTGCCGTGATGCTGGTGTACTGGCAGAAGATCCGGGACACGCTGGTGGAGTTGCCCAGCAGCCGCCAGGCACAGAAGTTCGCGCTCAACGTCATCATCGGCTTTTTGCCTGCCGTGGTGCTGGCGCTGCTGTTCGGCAAATATGTGCAGGAGCATCTGTTCACGCCGGTCATCGTGGCGACCACCTTCATCCTCGGCGGCTTCGTGATTCTGTGGGCCGAGAACCGCCCTGCCGCTGCCACCCGCGTGCAGTCGGTGGACGATATGACGGCTCTCGATGCGCTCAAGGTCGGCCTGGTGCAGTGCTTTGCCCTGGTGCCCGGCACCAGCCGCAGCGGCTCCACCATCATCGGCGGCATGCTCATGGGCCTGTCGCGCAAGGCCGCCACGGACTTCTCGTTCTTCCTGGCCATGCCCACGCTGATCGGCGCGGGCGTCTACAGCCTCTACAAGGAGCGCGCGCTGCTGTCCATGGCGGATGTGCCTCTGTTTGCCGTGGGCCTGATCTTCTCGTTCATCAGCGCCTGGCTGTGCGTGCGCTGGCTGCTGCGCTTTATCTCCACCAACAGCTTTGTGCCCTTTGCCTGGTACCGCATCGTTTTCGGCATCATCGTGCTGGTGACGGCCTATACCGGCATCGTGGACTGGCACCATTGAGCGGCTTGGCGCTGCCCACAAAAAAGCCGCTTGCGTGATAGCAAGCGGCTTTTTTAATAGCTTGCAGCGCTTGTTCTGATTGAATTTCAGGTTGTTTTGATACTGAAATCGTTAGCTGAAAAGCGCAAGATGCTACTTATTTATGAGTGCTGCCAGCAGATTTCTGCAAAATGGTCTGCTCCATATTGAGCAGCGAAGCCTCGATGGCGGCAGCCGTGGCCTCGGGCCGCTCCATGGGAAACAGATGGCCGCCGTCCAGCATGGTGATGCGCCCGCGGGTGATGCGCTGCGTCATCTCCATGCCCACCTGGCGCATCTCCACCGACGAGCGACCGCCGATGAAGGCCACCGGGCAGCGCACCGGGTGACGCCTGAGCTGGTTGTTGAGATTGCTGGGCAGGGTGTTGTAGATGGCGGTTTCCACCTCGCGCCTGAACAGCAGGCTGCGCTTGCCCTGGTCGTCCTCCAGGCCGTGCTGCACATAGTCCTGCAGCACCTGCGGATGCCACTGGGCAAAGGCCTTCTTGCCGCGGAAATACTCCAGCGCCTCTTCGTTGCTGGCCCAGGTGGTGCGTCGGCGCTGGCTGATCTTGCCGGGGGAGACCGAGGCCACGATCTGCGTCTGCTTGGCCAGGCCCACGGCGTTCGCCTTCCAGCCGCCCAGCAGGGGCGAGTCGATGAGCAGCACGCCGCGCGCCAGATCGGGGCGTTTGGAGGCGGCCTGGAAACTCAGAATGCCGCCCAACGAGTGGCCCACCAGATAGACCGACTGGCCGTGTCGCTCGACCTGCTGCTCGATGTATTCGATCAGCTCGTCCACCAGATGCGGCCAGTGGTTGGTGACGGGATGCAGAGGGTCGTGGCCGAAGCGCTGCACGCCGCCGGCTTCGATGCCGCGCTGGCGCAGCAGAGAAAACAGCAGGCGATAGGTGCCGATGGGAAAGCTGTTGGCGTGCGCGAAGACCACGGGCAGGGTGTTGGGCTTGCCGGTTGTTGCAGTGGGCTGGGACATGAGAGGCGGGCTGGATATGAAAAACGCCCCAAAGGGGCGTCGGAGCGTCGATCAGTTTAGCGCCTTGAAAGGCCTGCCTGTCTTTGCATGCGCGCCTGCTCCTCTGCCGTCTGCAGGCGCTGGTATTCATCGGCCATGCTCAGGCCAGCCTGAGCCGGCACCACGGGCTGGCGCAGCGCGGCGGGCGGAATATTGCCTGCACCCAGTCCATGGGCCGAGCGTGATGCAGCAGGTGCTCCCACTTTAACCAGAGGATGGGCGCGCGGGCTGTGGATGCGAATCGGCGTGTCGGTCTGGCCGCCGTCCCAGGCCGGATCGTCGATGCTGTCGAAGACATGGCGCAGGCGCTCGCCCCAGCTGTCGTGCAGCATGCGCAGATAGGGGTTGTCGGCGTCCAGGCAGACAATGCGGTCCGTGGCGAAGCGGTTGTTCTCGTAGACGATCAGATCCAGCGGCAGGCCCACCGAGAGGTTGGACTTGAGCGTGCTGTCCATGGACACCAGCGCGCACTTGGCGGCTTCGTCCAGCGGGGTCTCGGAAGTGATGACGCGGTCCAGCACGGGCTTGCCGTACTTGGATTCGCCGATCTGGAAATAGGGCGTCTCGCCCGTGGCCTCGATGAAGTTGCCCGCCGAATAGACCTGGAACAGGCGCATGCGCTCGCCCTGGATCTGGCCGCCAAAAATCATGGAGACATTGAAGTCCACCCCGGCGCGCTGCAGCGCCGTGGCTTCGCGCTCATGCACATGGCGCACGGCCGCGCCCAGCACGCGCGCGGCATCGAACATGCTGCGCACATTCCAGATGGTCAGCATCTCGTCCGTGGTCGTGTCGTGCAGCTGAAAGCTCTCCAGCAGCTCGCGCACCGACTGGGTGATGGACAGATTGCCGGCCGATTGCAGCACCATGAAGCGCTCGCCCGGTTGCTCATACAGCATGACTTTGCGGAAGGTGCTGATCTGGTCGAGTCCGGCATTGGTGCGGGAGTCGGACAGAAACACCAGGCCGGCGTTGAGCTTGAGGGCGACGCAGTATGTCATGGCTGATAGAGACAATAATGAAAAACGTATGAACACCAGATGCAGCAAGCGTCGAGTGCTTCTGAATGTATAGCTGTAAACGCAGGCTGCAACGCGATTTTAGAAGGGTTTTAATAGTGCCGTTGGCGGCCCTGTAACTGTTGCCAATGCCCTGCCCAGGCACGGCTGTGGGGCCGGGCTGAGGAAGTCCCTGAGATGCAGCGCCTGTATGCGTGAGAAGATGCCGCCCCTTGATCGAACACTTGCTTACAGCTGGTTAGAAGAGGGAATCCCATGCACGCATTTCGCAACCTGTCGATACGGACCAAGCTCATGTCCAGCATGGTGAGCTGCCTGCTGCTGTTCGTGGCGATTTCCACGGCGCTGGGTTTTGTGCTGACGGGCGCCAGCCTGCGCGAGCGTGTGGTTGGTCAGGAGCTGCCGGCCGTGGTGGGGGAGATCCGCAACGACATACTGCGCCAGATCGGTACGCCGCTGGCCATGGCCAGGTCGGTCGCCGGCAACAGCTTTGTGCTGGACTGGGAAGCCGCGGGCGAGCCCGAGGATGGCAATGCCGCGTGGGCCAGATACGCCCAGGCCGTCAAGCAGCAGGCCGGGGCCTCATCGGTGTTCTGGGTGTCGGGAACCACGGGCCAGTATTTCGGTGAGCAGGGGCCGATGCGCAAGCTGGCGCCCAAGGGCCAGGGTGACCAATGGTTCTATGAGCTGCTGGCCGGGGACAAGTCGCAGGTGCTGGAAATCGACAAGGACGTGAGCTCCAACGCCTATATGCTCTTCATCAATGTCCGCTTCGATGCGGGCCAGGGCAGACAAGGCATTGCGGGCCTGGGCCTGTCGGTGGATGAGCTGGCGCAGGCCGTGCGCGCCTACCAGGTGGGCGAGTCCGGTTCGGTCTCCCTGGTGCGCGGCAACGGCAGCATTCTCGTGCACCGCGACCCGGTGCTGGTGGATGGCAAGCACTGGCTCAAGGACCGGCCCGGCTTCAGCGCCGAGCTCAGCGCTGCGCTGCTGAACCGCGAGCGCTTTGCCCATGCCATGTACGAGGCGCCGTCGGGCCGCCAGCTGATCGCTTCCTCCTATGTGCCCGAGCTGGATCTGTACGTGATTGCCGAGCTGCCCGAGGCCCAGGTGCTCGGCGGCGTGCGGCGAACCATTGCGCTGACCTCTGCCGTGGCCGGCCTGGTGGGCGGCGGCATAGGTCTGCTGGTGATCTGGCTGGTGAGCCGGGCGATTGCCGCACCCGTGGGGCGCGCGGCGCGCATGCTGGAGGAGATTGCCGACGGCCATGGCGATCTGAGCCGTCGCATGCCGGTGGAGAGCAATGACGAGGTGGGGGCGCTGGCCTCGGCCTTCAACCGCTTTGTCTCGTCGCTGGAGCGCATGGTTGGGGCTGTGCGCCAGGCCGCCGATTCGATTTCCGTGGCCAGCTCCGAGGTGGCCCAGGGCAACCAGGACCTGAGTCAGCGCACCGAACAGGCGGCCAGCGCCTTGCAGCAGACGGCGGCATCGCTGTCGGTGCTGACGGACAGCGTGCAGGCCAATACTGAGGCCACGCGCAGTGCGGGTGAGCTGGCGCAGTCGGCGCGCGGCGTGGCCGAGCGTGGCGGAACAGCTTTCCAGCAAGTGGTGGTGACCATGGAGGGCATCAACCACTCGTCGCGCAAGATTGCCGACATCATCGGCGTGATCGACTCCATCGCCTTCCAGACCAATATCCTGGCGCTGAACGCAGCCGTGGAGGCTGCGCGTGCCGGCGAGCAGGGCCGTGGCTTTTCCGTGGTGGCGGCCGAGGTGCGCAGCCTGGCCCAGCGCTCGGCCGAAGCTGCCAAGGAAGTGCGCCAGCTCATCACCGACTCCGTGACCCAGGTGGGCAGCGGATCGCAGCAGGTGGAGCATGCGGGCGCCACCATGCAGGAGCTGCTGGACGCCGTGGCCAGGGTGACGCGGATCATCGAGGAGATCAGCGATGCTTCGCAGACCCAGGGGCGCGGCATTGCCGAGATCAACCAGTCCGTGGCCGGGCTGGACGATGCCACGCAGCAGAACTCAGCGCTGGTCGAGCAGTCGGCCGCTGCAGCGACCAGCCTGCGCGAGCAGGCTGCACGCCTGATAGGCGAGGTGTCTGCCTTCAAGCTGGGCGAAGTACCGCAGCGCAGCCTGTCCGTGCAGGAGCGGCAGCCGCAACTGCTGGAGGCCTGAACGCAAGCCGGGCCTGAAGAGATCAGGCCCGGGCTTGAGTCCGCAAGGCTTGGAACGTGTTCCTAGGCGGCGCTGGTGCTCAGTTTCTTGAGCTGGTAGAGCACTTCCAGCGCTTCGCGCGGGCTCAGCGCATCGGGGTTGACGTCGGCCATGGCCTGGTCCAGCGGGCTGGGCGCGGCGCTAGCGTCCACCAGCTCCGGCGCATCGAACAGATTGACCTGCAGCTCGTTCTCGCCGGCCTGGGATTCGAGTGCCTCCAGCGCATGGCGCGCATGGTTGAGAACGCCAGCGGGCATGCCGGCCAGCTTGGCGACCTGGATACCGTAGCTGCGACTGGCGGGGCCGGCCTGAATCTCATGCAGAAACACGATGTCGCTGCCCGACTCCGCTGCGCTGACATGCACGTTGACGGCGGCCTTGGCCTTGGCGGGCAGCTCGGTCAGCTCGAAGTAGTGCGTGGCAAACAGCGTGAACGCCTTGGTCTTGTCATGCAGCTGGCTGGCAATGCCGCTGGCCAGGGCCAGTCCGTCGAAGGTGCTGGTGCCGCGACCGATCTCGTCCATAAGCACCAGGGAGTGGGGCGTGGCCGAATGCAGAATCTGCGCGGCCTCGGTCATCTCCATCATGAAGGTGGACTGGGCATTGGCCAGATCGTCGGCGGCGCCGATACGCGTGTGGATGGCATCGATGGGCCCCAGGCGGCAGGCGCTGGCGGGCACATAGCTGCCCATGCTGGCCAGCAGCACGATCAAGGCCACCTGGCGCATATAGGTCGATTTGCCGCCCATGTTCGGGCCGGTGATGATCTGCATGCGCGTGTTGAGATTCATGCGCGTGTGGTTGGCGATGAAGCTGCCGCTGGAGGTCTCTGCCATGCGTGCCTCCACCACGGGGTGGCGACCGGCCTCGATCTCTATGCAGGGCTGGCTGACGAACTGCGGCTTGGCCCAGTTCAGCGTCAGCGAGCGCTCGGCCAGCGTGCACAGAACGTCCAGTGCGGCAATCGCCTGGGCCACGCGCGTGAGCTGGGGCACATGGGGCTGAAGCTGGTCGAGCAGTTGCTCGAACAGGAACTTCTCGCGCTGCAGCGCTCGCTCCTGGGCCGACAAGGCCTTGTCCTCGAAAGCCTTGAGCTCGGGCGTGATGTAACGCTCGGCGTTCTTGAGCGTCTGGCGGCGGCGAAAACGCTCGGGTACCGCATCCTTGTAGCTGTTGGTGACCTCGATATAGAAGCCATGCACCTTGTTGAACTGCACGCGCAGGTTGGGAATGCCAGTGAGCAGCTTTTCCTTGGCTTCCAGCTCCAGCAGAAACTCGTCGCAGTTGTTCTGGATGGCGCGCAGCTCGTCGAGTTCGGCGTCAAAGCCTGTGGCGATCACGCCGCCGTCCCGCACCAGCGCTGCGGGCTCTTCATGAATAGCGCGCGCCAGCAGCTCGGCACAGCCTTCGGGCGGAATCAGGTCGCTGAAGATCTGCGTCAGATAGGCCGACGGAGCCTGTCCGGACTGTGCCAGCAGCTTCGCTTTTTCCAGTGTTTTGGACAGGCCCACCAGCTCGCGCGGGCGCACCTGGCGCAGGGCGATGCGGGCGGTAATGCGCTCCACATCGCTCACGCCCTTGAGCTCGGCGCGCAGGGCTTGCCAGGGGGCCATGCCCGCGCCCGTGCCGCGCAGCACGCCAATCGCTTCCAGGCGTTGCATGGCGGCCTTGCGATTGCGTTCTGGCTCCAGCAGCCAGGTCTTGAGCAGGCGGCTGCCCATGCCGGTCATGCAGCTGTCCAGCAGCGAAAACAGCGTGGGCGTATCTTCGCCGCGTAGCGTCTTGACCAGCTCCAGATTGCGGCGTGTGGCCAGCGGCAGGGCAATCAGCTCGTCGTCACGCTGCACCTGGATGGCGTGGATATGGGTGAGATTGCGGCCCTGGGTATGTTCGGCATAGGACAGCAGGGCGGCACCGGCACCATGGGCCAGCGGCAGACCCTCGGCCTCCCAGGCCTTGAGGCTGGCCGCGCCCAGCAGCTCCAGCAGCTTGCGCGCGCCCAGACCCGAGTCAAACTGCCAGTCAGGGCGGGGTGACAGAGGGCAGCTGATGGCGCCGCTGTGCTTGACGGCAAACAGGGCTTGCTCGAAGCGCTCGGTGACTCCGGCGCTGTAGATCACTTCACTGGGCGCGATGCGCGACAGCCAGGCGCCCAGTTCATCGGCCGCGCATTCGGCCATGTGAATGCGGCCCTGGGTCATGGCCATCCAGGCCAGTCCCACGCGCTGGCGGCCGGCGGTGTGCAGGGCCAGCAGAATGGCTTCGCTCTTGTCGGAGAGCAGCTCGCTGTCCGTCAGTGTGCCGGGCGTGACCACGCGCACGACCTTGCGCTCCACCGGACCCTTGCCCACGCCGATTTCGCCGACCTGCTCGCAGATCGCCACCGACTCGCCCATCTTGATCAGGCGGCCCAGATAGTTTTCCAGGGCGTGGAAAGGTACGCCGGCCATGGGAATGGGCTGGCCTGCGGTCTGGCCGCGCGTGGTCAGCGTGATGTCCAGCAGGCGCGTGACTTTTTCGGCATCGCCAAAGAACAGCTCGTAAAAGTCACCCATGCGGTAGAAAACCAGCGTGTCGGTGTGGTCGGCTTTGAGCTTGAAGTACTGCTGCATCATAGGTGTATGTGCAGAGATATCGCCGCCGCTAAGTGCTTGATTTATCCAGGATTCACTCATAACAATTAATTAAATCAATCACTTAGTATGGTTTGCTGTTTTTATTTACAGTATGTCTGTGTCATGCCAAAACCCATCTAAACTTCGCACTTTGGCGTAGGTTTTTGGCGTTGATCTTTATGAATCTACGCCGAGCTGGTTGGGGTCCTCTCGGGAAACCTACGCCAATCAGGAACTGCGGCATGGGGTTCGATGCGAAGAAGGCCAAGGCTCTGGCGGCTGGGGAGCACATTATTGTCGATGATGCTCCTGGCCTGCGACTTGTGGCTACTGCCACGCGCAAGACTTGGACATACAGATATAAAAGCCCCATCGATGGGCGCATGCGCCAGGTGGCCATGGGGCAATGGCCTGGCATGACCTACGCTGCAGCGCTGGGTGTATGGGATGAATTGCGCACCAGGCGTGATGCAGGCGAAGACCTGGCCAAGGAAAAGAAGCGTGCCGGCGCAGTGGCCAAGGCCAAGGCGCATCTCAAAGGGGCGCAGGGTATCTATACCGTCGAGCGCCTTATCGAGGACTATCTGCAGGGCCATGTGGAGCGGCACCGAAAGCTCAAGGGGCAGAAGGAGACACGGCGCCTGATGTTGGGCTACAGCGATTTTCTGCTGCCCATGAAGCCAGAGGATGTGAAGCGCACGCACGCGTTTGCATTGCTGGAGAAGGTCGGTGCGAGCACGCCTGTCCTGGCCAACAATTTGCGCACGGAGCTGGGGGCTGCCTGGGACTATGCCCTCGATGCTGGCCGGATCTCTGAAGAGACCCCTAATTGGTGGCGGCTGATACTCAAGGGAAAGCTGCGCAGCCGGGGGAAGATCGTCGATGGCGAGCACCAGGGGGTAAACCTCCGTGCGCTTCAAGGCGCTGAGGTTGTGGCGCTGATTCGGTTCTTGCCCAACTTGTCCAGCCTGCTGGATGATCTTTTTACGTTGTACCTGTGGACGGGATGCCGTGGTTCCGAGCTGGTGCAGATGATGGGCCAGGAGGTCACTCAAGAAGCAGATGGCTGGTGGTGGACCATTCCGCGTGGCAAGCTCAAGATGGCTCGCAATGACTTGGCAACTGACCTACGAGTGCCATTGGTGGGGCGTGCCCTGGTGCTGGTGCGCCGGCGCATTGCGGCATATGGGGCTGGCCATCTCTTCCCTTCGCAGCCTGGTTCGGCTCTGCCTCATGTCGAGCAGAAAGTGCTAGGTGTTGCCGCGTGGTGCAGTCGGCCGGGAACCAGCGGCCGATTGGGTGCCAACGGGAAGATGAAGCTGGATATTGAGCCGTGGGCGCCGCATGACCTGCGCCGCACGGTCCGAACGACGCTCGCAATGCTGGGGTGCCCAGACGGCGTGGCCGAAGCGGTACTTGGGCACTTGCCCAGCGGCATTGTGGGTGTCTACAACCGTCACACGTATGACAAAGAGCGGCGAGAGTGGCTAACCAGGCTGTCTCAGCATTGGGAAGAACTTGTCCTGCAATGATGTTTATGGCTAGATGGTACTGTTTGAGCCTATTAAGAAGAGGGAGCCATGACTGAACAAGCGGAGTGCACTAGCAGAAACATACCACTGCCAATTCAGAGGGAGATCCGTCAGCGCTGCGGATTTGGCTGCGTTATTTGTGGTTTACCCCTTTATGAATACGAACACATGGAGGAGTGGGCGCAAGTCAAGCGTCACGTGGCTGATGAAATTACGCTTCTATGCGACCAGCACCATCGTGAAAAGACTGGAGGATTGATGCCCAAAGAAGTCGTCCGCCAAGCTAATGCAGCACCTTTTAATCTGCGCGAAGGCGTTTCAAAGCCATACAACCTTCATTTCTCAGGCAAGCGGGCGGAGGTGGTTATTGGTGGTAATAGCTTCACTTGTGAGGATAAAGGATACGGAACTGTGATGGTTCCATTAAGCATTGACGGAGTCGCCTTGGTTGGCCTCGTTCTTACCGATGGGCATTTGCTGTTGAACTTTGTCGCTTTCGACGAGTTCAATGTCCCTGTCCTACACATCAAAAACAATCAGTTGTTTTACGCAATGAGTCCATGGGATGTTCAGCTGGTTGGTACTACCCTGACTTTGCGTGAGGCGCACCGGAAGATTCTTCTGGAGATTGAGTTTGCCCCACCAAACAAGGTAATTATTAAACGTGGTCGATTCCTAAGGAACGGTGTAGAGGTTCTTGTTAGGCCAGAAAACATACTCGTGACAAACAATAATTTTTATATCAGTGATTGCCATGCTCATAACTGTCACGGGGGGCTAATGCTCGGACACCACGAGAGACCAATGGGTGGGTTTATGGCGATTGAAGGAGTGCCACGTTACCTTGGTGACAAAAAAGCTGCGCTGGATTTTGAGAGGGAATGTAAGGAGAGAGAGCTGGTGGCGAAGTGAGGCGGGCTGAATTGTTGGAGATGCCTGCCCACGCCCACTCGTGTTTCATTCCATCGTGCACACGATGGCTCAGTTCGGTTAGTGGGCTAGGGGATTGCTCTGCGTGGCTTCTTCGCTCCAGTGTTATCCGGCGGCAGCAGGTCGGACAGTGGCAGTCCAGCCAGCCAGGCGTCGAGTTCTGAGCGCAGCCAGGCCACGCGTCGGCGTCCAGGGAAGCGACGGGCTTTCGGCGCTGTGCCGTCTTGGACCATTTGTTCAAACATGGTGATGCCTACGGAGCAGTAGGCAGCAGCCATTTCTTTGTCCAGTGCTGCGGGAGTGCAGTTGAATGCGATGGTGGCCATGGTTAAGCTCGCTTTCTTTGTTCTTGTTTGTGGGGTGTCAGGGTGGTCATGCTGTTGTCTGCCTGGTAGACATCGCCGCCGGCGGACTTGGTGCGGGCCACTAGGCGCTGTGCAGCTAGGTGCACTTCGCGTGCGGTGAGCTGCTGCAACTGGTACTCGTGCAGATCTAGCATCGAGCCCAGTGCATCCAGCTCATGGAAGTGGATATCGCTGGGCACCCAGTTCTCGGCATAGCCGCTGCGCTCCTGGTAGGAGGCGCAGGCCTGGAGTGCGGCCGTGATGTGCTCCTGCAGGCCGCGCACCACGCCGATCTGCTCTATCTCTTGTGCAATCAGCATGCTGGAATGCAGAACCGCGTATTCGTTGTGGGTGGCCACGCCTTCGCGCATGTGTGCAAAGGCTGTGCGCAGTGAGCCCATGGTCTCGGCAACCTCGGCAGGCTTGAGCTTGCTGTTGTGCTGGTTGAGGACCATGCGCGGGTCACGAACATGACGCGGACCGGATTGAAAGAAGTGCTTGCGTCTCATGCTCTTGCTCCCATCACGAGGCTGCGGAAAATTCCCTGCAAGGCGGTTGCGGGCAGGCCGCTTTGGCTGCTGATTGGGGTCTTCCATTCAGTCGGAGCCGGGCCTCTGTTGTAGTCACTGAGGCAGGCAATACAGTACCCTTGCAGGTGCTTCTTTCTCGAAGAAGTGCGGCGGTAGAACTCCGTGGTGTTCGGCCAGGACTCACGGCATTTGGTGCAGATTTTTTCGTCGCTGGTCATGCCTGCACCTCGGGGGTGATGAGTTCCAACATGTCTGTTTTGAATTCCACGATGACAGGGCTGCATCGGGGCGCACGATAGATGCTTGCGATCACGCTGTCTGCTCCTGTTTTGACGGTCACAGTGCCTTCGTAGTCAATCCAAGGCTTCTGCTTCTTGCCTGTGGCGTTGGCGAGCACACGCACGCGCTCACCCAGCAGCTCGTCGGCAGTCCATACCTTGAGTGCAGCCCCTGTCTTCGCGTCTGCGTTGCCTTGGCCACCGTCCGCGGCCGCAGCCTGCGCATCAGCAGGCTGCTGTGCGTCATCGTCCGGGTAGGGGAAGTCGTCCTCGATCTCGGAGGAGGGCGGCAGACCATGAGCCGCCCTTGCGGCTACAGGGGCTGCTTTGTCGCCTTGCGCTTTAGCGCCTGATATGGGTGCCTGGGCGACAGCCACAGGCGCCCCATCGTTGCCCTGCGCGGCTGCGGCCGCGCCTGATCCTTCCAACTCTTGCAACGCCTCAGCGATCTGGGCAGACGCATGCGCAGCGCTGGTTTTCGGCTTTTCGCTGGCCTGCGCAGCGGGCTTCTTGCCTTTTTGGGCCTTGCCTTGCCCGCCATCACCGCCAGCGCGCGCAGCGGGGTGTTGGGGTAGATCGGCCTTCGGGGCGGCAGTTTGAGGGGTGGCAGCGGCCTTTCGGGCGGCTTCGGCCGCGCGCATATTGGCTTGGGCCTTGGCCTTTGCAGCCTCCACGTCAACACCGCAGGCCTCGGCCATGGCCAGCAGCTCGGTGTTGGTGTTGGGCTTGTAGCTGTCTGTGTCGTAGTCGTAGCGGTTCCAAAAACCACGGTCGTGCAGGGCGATGATGCAGCCGGTCAGCAGTTCGGGATTGCTCCAGTCGTCGGCGGCCTGCTTGATCGCTTCCTTGGGCACGACCTTGCCCAGATCCAGCAGCTTGCACAGCAGCTTGGAGTCGTCGCCGTTGAGCTGGCCTGCCAGACGCTGGGCAGCCAAGCGAATGCCGGCCTTGGACATTGGCGTGAGGGAGGCTTGGTGGGCTTGCTCTTCCTGTTGAAGGCGCTTCACGACAGACTGCAGAACATCGAGGCGCCAGGCGCGCTCGTAGTTTTCCTTCGCCTGGGTCGTGGCTTCCTTTTCCTCGCGCTCGGCGCGCTGCAGCGCTTCTGTGGCCAGCTTCTCCTCGGCCTCTGCGTGGCCGGCCATCTGCAGCAGCTGCTGGGCCTGCTCGGAGGTCACGCAGGGTATGAGTTCCTTGGGGTTGTTGGGGTTCGTGATCATGGTGGGCTTGATGCCCGATTGCTCCATGATCTTGGCGCCGATGGCCTTGCGCAGCGTCTTGCCCTCGATGGGGCAGTCCCGCTGGCTATCCAGACGCTTGTAGCCAGGCACGCCGCTGAAGTCGCTGTAGTAGGTGCCAATCAACTGCTTGGCTTCCTTCTCGTCCAGAACTTCGCAGCCGCGCTCCTGGGCCTGTTTGCGGAGCTGGTCGGCGTGGGCTTGCTCCTTGTTGCGGTAGCAAGGCGGGTTTGTGCACACGTCTGCACTCTTGTTTTCCTCCTCCTGCTCGGCTGCGGCGCCGGTGCGATGGGGGCAGGTAACGCAGGCGCCGGCAGTGGGGCAGAGATCCGCATCCTTTCGGCTGAACGGTGCCTTGCGCAAGTCCAGCATGTAGTTGGACTTGACGTGCTCCTGCACTTCTCGGGCGCTGGGCTTCTCGCCCCAGTGGGTTCTGGATCTGGAATTGGTGGCCCACTCCAGGGCCTCGCGCTGCAGGTCGAAGGTGGCAATGCGGGCAATGGGTAGAGCGCAGCTGTAATCCAACTCCCCCTGGCGCATGGCCTCGCGGCCCTCGGGGCACAGGTCAAGGATCTTCAGACGGGCATAGATATAGCCGCGGCTCTTCTTGATCTTTTCTGCGACCTCATCGGCATTCATGCCGCTTTCTTTCATCAGAGCCTGATAGCCCTCGGCTTCCTCAAGCGCTGTCACATCCTCGCGCTGCAGGTTCTCGATGATTTGCGCTTCAAGGGCTTGGGCGTCCGTCATTTCGCGGATCATTGCCGGGATGTACTCCAGGCCGGCCATCTGGGTTCCGCGCCAGCGTCGCTCGCCGCACACCAGCTCATACTGGGCGGGCTCACGCCCCTCCAGCCTGGCCTGGGCAAGCTCTTCTTGAATGCGTGATTCAGGCAGGGGGCGCACAAGAATGGGCTGGTGCACCCCGGTTGCCTTGATGCTCTCGGCCAGTTCGGTGAGTTTGAAGGGGCAGAAGAACTTGCGAGGGTTGGTCTTGCTGGCGATGATGCTCAGCACCCGCAGGTGCTGCATGGCCTCGCCGCCACCGGGCGTGGGCATGGCCAGGGTGACGGTATCTTGGGTATCAGTCATGGCTTGTGTGCTCCTCGCATCGGGTGGCTGCTATCTGTTCGTCATCCGTGAGTTCCAGTCGATCCACGGGGAAACCATCTCGTATCCAGCGGCCGACATACTTGCTGGCATCCTTGTCCTGACTTGGCGTGCCTGTGACGGCAAAGCCCTGAAGGCAGCCGCAGGGGCGACGGGCCACGTACACAGTGCGTGTCATGCTGCCTCCTGGGTGAAGTCAATTACTTGATCGTTCAAGCGGTCTACGCAGCGTGGGCTGAAGTCGTTGATCCCTGATTTGGAGACGATCCATATGCCGTCCCATCCTGCGAAGGTGATCCAGCGCTTGGTGCCGGGGCACTTTGTGACGCGTAGGCGGTCGCCGGGCTTCAAGACTCGTTTTGCGTTCTTGATGGCGAGGTCAGACAGACGGCGGTTTTCTGCCAGTTGCTCTGGGGTGAGCTTCGACGTGGTCATGCTGCCTCCTGAGCTTTGACGAGCTTGGCCAGGAGCGCATAGGCCTGCTTGTGCAGGTGTGTGATGCTGTGGTTGTTGACCAGCTGGTGATCGGGTTTGAATTCGGCGCCGGTGGTTTCGGTGCTGTGTGCATCTGGCTTGGGATCAAAGCCGGGTCGGGTGATCTGCCAGAGGCTGGCGCCCAGTTCACGCAGCAGGTCGGCCTCGATGCCCTTGCGTACATCAGTCACTACAAAGCGCTGCTGGCCTTCACTGTGAGCCTTGACGAATCGCGTAGTGAGCGCATCGACCACGTAGTAAGGATCATCAGCGCAGCGGTACTCAGTGCCCCACCATTGCGTGATCTGGCGCGGGCTGCGGGGTGTTCGCAGGTCGTCGGCGCCGCGACGACCGGGGTGGCTCCAGACGCGGTGGACGAAAGCAGCATCCATGCAGCGGCCAAGGGCCAGCGCAGACATGGGGTGATCCTTCGTCTCGCGCTGTTCCAGCAGCTTGACCGACAAGTCAAAGGCGCGGCCGACTTCATTGCGGATCGTGTCGGCAAAGGCCAGCTTTGCGAAGCCATGGTGTTCAACCAGGTAGTCGCCTACGGTGTCCTTGCCTACTTCGGCGGGGCCGGTCAGGGCAACGATAACGGGGTCAAGCGTGGGCATGTGCTGCCTCCTTGGGTGTGGTTGCGTGGGCCTGCGTGTCGCGGCCGTGGACTTGGATGCGGGTGGACATGCCCAGCGTGGTGCGCAGCTCGGCGATGGGTGCCCAGACCGTGACGCGCATGCCTTTCTTCAAGGCGCGGGCTGCACGGTCGGCATCGCCACGCATTGCGGCTGGGTAGACCTGCTCTGCCCGCACGGGGGCGGTGGAGCGGCCGTCTGTCTGCATGACCAGGCAGAGCACGGGCATGGCGGTGTTGTCGTCGCCCATGGGGCGAGTGCGAACCTCGGCGTCCTGCAGCAGCACGCCGCTCAGTTCGATCTGGGTGTCGGTCAATGCGTTGGGCATCAAATGACTCCCGCGTCAATCGCCACGCGCAGTGCAGTCAAGGTCAGGGCCGCTGCACAGAATGCCGCCCAGCGGATATAGGCCTGCCGGGTACGTTTGAGCATGCGGGGTGTGGGTTCCCCGTCCAGTTGAATGATTGGTGCGCTCATGTCCGCCCTCAAAATGGATAGGGGTTGCTCTCTTCGATCAACTCGCGGACAAAGCCGGTGTACTGCTTTGCGCGGTCGTAGCTGTCGTAGGCGCAGTGGTTGATGGCCTCGTGTGCGTCGTCCTCGATGCGGTGCCGCAGTCGCTCGCAGGCCAGACGGCACATCGCGTCCAGATCCAGGCAGGGGCGTGGTACAGCAGTTAGCGGCGCGATCAACCGGAAGACCTGGGTATCGCTCCCAGCGGGAAGATCGACGGTCATGCGGACGGTCACTTCGGGCAGTTGACGAGGGCGCAGCGCGACATCGACGGCTTGGATGTACTTCATGTCCTCCAGACCCAGCACGCGCAGCAGGGCCTTGTTGGTGTTGTGGATGGTCTTCACGCTGCGGCCCTCCGTGCGCTGATGGGATGGGCGTTGCCGAAGCGAACCATTGCGCGGTCGATTGCGGCACAGCTGCTGGTGGCAAGGGTGGTGCGGCGCTTGCCGCCACAGGTGACGATGTAGCGGGTCAGCATTTGCCCTCCTGGCGCCTTTTTGCACGCAGCTCGTGTAGTTCTCGAGCCTTTTGAACAGCGGCGTTTACACCGATGTGAAGGAGTCCGCCGTACTGAATTGCTTTGTCTTCGTCGGTTCGTGCGCATTCGGTTAGTGCAAATTCACCGTCGAGGATGGCGTTCGATACTTTGCTGTTCTTGAGCTTCGACCAGTGCGCGCGCAAGACCTCGGCTGATGCTCGGTTTTCAGCTGCGATCAAGATCCAGATATCGCATCGCGCGAGAGCCGACATAAAGGGGAACCCGTTCAATGGATGCTTGCTAGTGCACGCGTGTGCACTCTGTATTCGGGGTGCTGTGCACACGTGTGCACAGGCTTGTGTGGTGCTCATCCTCTGCTCCTTGGGCAAGAAAAAACCCGCCTGGTCGGGGCGGGCTGGTCCTGCTGAGCACATGCGGCACCACTCGGGGTGGCTGGTAGGATTGGCTAATCAATTAGCAGGGAGAGGGATCAATGAAATTCAGACGCTGTGTGTGCGCCTGCTTGCTGGCTATTACTTTGCCTGCAGTGGCCTCAGATATCACTTACCAAAAGAAGTTTGGCGATTGGCGCGCGGTGATCTCTACTCACCCAATGACTGATGAGCAGGTCTGTACTGTTTTGTATGAAAAGCCTGTCAAAGCCAGGAATGTCTACTACACAAGCAAGGATGCTTTCAAGCTCGACTTCAAGGGGCATGGCGGTATCACTGCGTTTCAATACCGGTTCGGGAAAGCCATTCCTAGCGAGATGGAGACGGTCCCTGACGCGGACAACAACGTAATCACTGTGCCGGTCTTTGTCGCCGAGGTTTTGGATATGCCCAACCTGCGAGTGACTGGTGGAACTGTGCTGCGTACAGGAATTTCACTCGACATCAGTCTCAGGGGGTTGAAGGAGGCCCGCAACAGCCTTGCTAAGCGCTGCTCCTGGTCTGATCTTCCACCGCTCAATGACGGCGCTCCGGACTGGGCTGCCTGGCAGGTCACACCCAAGAACTGACCGCGCCGTTTAGACACCAGGCCTGCAAGCAGCAGGCTTTTTTGCGCCTGAAGAAAAGGCCGCATAGCCCGTGGCAAGTAAGAAAGGGAGGGAGGAGAAGAACCACGGGCGCGGCACAAACCTAAGCGCTTTGGCCGGGGTGGCAAAACGCTTAGGTTTGCCCTGCACGGGGCAGGGCAAGGCACCAAGGGGTGCCGTATGTGCTCAGCAGGTTGTTAACGACCGGGGCTGGCCCGGTCGATGCCGTGGAGCCCATCGCATTGCTGCGACGGTTTGGAATGTACCGATATCGGTATGAAAGATCAATACCGAAATCGGTATGAATGCGACATTTATTTTGTGTGTCAGCATGTGCTTCGGTACAAAGGCAACAAAAAAGGGCCTTGCGGCCCTTGCTGGTGGTATTTGGATCAGAGTTTTGAACCTACCCAAATTGCTCTGCCCTGGATGAGGGTTTCAGCCTTGCCATCAATGATGATGTCTGGGTACTCGCTCTTGTCCGCGTTGTCCGAGACCGCGCGCCACTGGCCTCCAACAAGCTGGAATCGTTTCACTAGCATTTCTCCATCCCAAGAAAATGCATAGATTTGGCCTGCACGTGGTTCCCGGTCGGCGCGGTTTAGTAGCAGCACGGAGCCGTCGCGGATGGTCGGTTCCATGCTCATTCCCTTAACAGTGACAACGGCGGAATTTATGGGGCTGACTCCCGCTGATCGTAGAAAGTCTCTACGGAACTGGAGAAGGCCTAGCTCTGTCACTACATCAACCGGGCGGCCGTTGCCTGCGCCAACCTGGACGCTGAGGCGTGCCACGGGAACAAAGTCGTTCTCGCCTTCTTCGATGGGCTCATGGAGTAGTGAACCAGTACTGATCTGAAAGAAGTCAGCGAATTTTTGGATTGACTCCATGCGAACGCCTGTGTCACCCGCAATGATTCGAGCAAGCGTGCCCTGTCCGATTGCATAGCCTGCAGCCTTCATCTCATCACGCAGGCGTCCAATCGCTTTGCCTTTGATGAGCAAGGCCACGTTGTCCACAAGTGTCTGATTGGCTGGTTTGTTCATGTCAAACATTGTTTGACCTTGTTGTACCGATATCGGTATGGCATACTCATACCGAAATCGGTCTATGGGTTTATTAATGAACGTCCCAATCACTGAATATCTCCATCAAAAGCTGACCGAAGTCGGTACGGCTGGCTTTGAGCAGCTGGCCCTTGATACAGGGGTCAAGGTGAGCTTCATTCGCAAATTCTTCTATGGCGGTCGGCCAGATCCGCGCGTGAACACGATTCAGCCGCTGCTTGATCACTTCCATGCGCGTGATATGGCGCAAGTGGCTGAAGTCAACGGCCAGCAGTGTTCTTCGCAGGAGTCGGCCCATGGCTGACGGCCTGACTTTCACCCACCGCCCAGATCGGAGCTGTACAGCTGCCGGGCGTTTCGTCTCCTCGATCCATCAAGGCGCTGCACACGCGGGAAGGTGTGTGCGGCTTGCTGTGCTGCGGGTGGTGGGCTTTTTTATTCATGGGGGCAGTGTGCTTGCACATGGCTCCTGCAGCTATGGCGAATAAGTCCTGGGGGTGGATATGGAACTGAACGACGCATTGCGCCGCATGGCGCGCAACTACCCCGGCGGTTTGACTGTGCTGGCAGAGCGCATGAAAAAGCCGCACAGCACCCTGGACAAGGAAATTCGCGGTGCAGCGGGCTTCAAGCTGGGCCTGCAGGACGCTCAGGAGGCCATGGAGTTTTGCCACGACGTGGGGGCGCCTGGTGCGCTGGAGTTGTTGCAGCTGCAGGCTGCCCGCGTGGGCCAGATGCTGGTGCCGCTGCCCAGTGTGGAGCGCGGCCAGATGACGCTGGAAAGCCTGGCCAGGGTGATGCATGAATGCGCCGATCTGGTGGGCGTGGTGACCAAGGCCCGCGCTGACGGCGTGCTTTGCGACAACGAGCTGCGCGAATGCTATGCCGCCTGGGCCTGCGTGCTGGCTGCAGGGCATGTGCTGATGGAAGATCTGAAAGCCCAGAACGCAGATACCACGGCGCGCTGGGGCAAGGGTGGTGTGCGATGAGGCCCGCAGGAGAAATCAGCCTGGCCATCGAGCAGGCCGTGGAGCAGCTCTGGACGCCTGAGCGCAGCCCGACCCTGGCAGAGATTGCCGCCCATTTGATGGCTTCGGCACCCGTGGCCTTCAACGCCATCCGCAACACGGTCCCAAAGATGAAGCGCTATGGCCGCCTTGTGATTTGTGGGCAGCGCAAGGTGCCTAGACGCAATCGACCGGCAGCCGAGTACGCGCTGCCACATCAAGTTCATGCCGCCAATGAGGCGGATTTCGTCGGCCTCTCGCAGGCCATGCAGCTCTGGGGGTAAGGGATGGTTTTGGTGCACGTCGCTGGTGTTAGGGACGCCGGCGTGTCGATGTTCTATCAGGGGTGGCAAGGGGGTGTTGCATGAACCAGCACCGTGAATCTTTGCCGCCCATTCAATTCGGTCCGCTGCGTGAAGCGCTGCTGGCCGATGCAGAGAATCTGGTGCCGCGCTGGCTGCCTGGTGGGCAGTTTGACGGGCATGAGTACCGGTGCGCCGACTTGAGCGGTGGGCACGGGCATAGCTGCAGTGTCAATGTGAAAACCGGGAAGTGGGCCGACTTTGCGACTGGCGACCAGGGCAATGATCTGATTGGCTTGTATGCGGCCATTCACGACCTAAGCAATGCCAAGGCTGCCATTCAGGTGGCGCGTGAAGAAAAGCTGGAGAGTGTGGCCGGGCTGGTGAAGCAGGCCAGCGGGGCAGCAGTGGTGCCTGCTGCGAACCCGCGCCCAGCACCTGCGCCCAAGGCTGACAAGACCAGCCAAAAGGAAGAGTGGAGCACGCTGCGCCCTGTGCCTGAGAACGCACAGCAGCCGACCTTTGCCCACCATCATCGTCAACCTCAGGATCTGGAGCACAAGGCCGAGTACCGCGTTGGTGATGACCTGCATGGCTTTGTGATGCGTTACCGCACCAGCAATGACAGCAAGGATACGCTGCCCTATACCTTCTGCAGCAGTGCGCGGGATGGCTCGCGGTCTTGGAAGTGGAAAACATGGGACGAGCCGCGCCCGCTGTACTTCCCCAGTCATGCCCTGCCCGATGGCCGCACGGTCATTTTGGTTGAGGGGGAGCTGAAGGCGGATGTGCTGCAGCAGGTGCTGGATGCAGTGTCGCCCGGCATTTATTGCGTGGCCAGCTGGGCTGGTGGCAGCAAGGCGTGGAAGAAGGCAGGCTGGGACTGGCTGGCCGGGGGCACGGTGCTGCTGTGGCCTGACTGCGATGCCCAGCGTGAGCGCCTGACGCGCGATGAGCAAGCCAGTGTCAAAGATGACCCTGTAGCCAAGGAAGCGCTGCAGCTGACCAAGCCCCTGTTGCCTGCACACAAGCAGCCCGGCATGGGAGCGATGCTGGGCATCGGCGCGCATCTACAGGCTGACCATGGCTGCACGGTGCAACTGCTGCCCATTCCTGAGCCGGGCGCGAAGCCCAGCGGCTGGGACTGCAAGGACGCCATCAATGATGAAGGCTGGACGGGTGAGGATGTGCTGGCCTTCTTTGGCCGGGCGCAGCCTTTGCCGGTTGCGGATGCGACTGCAGACGCGCCCGCTCAGGCTGACGCCCCTGCGGCAGCGGGTGGCAGCGGTGGCAAGCCGCCAAAAAACGATGATCCCGTTGGCACGGGCGGCACTGATGATGACGATTTTGACGACGATATGGTCAAGATCGGCGGCTATCTGGTGCCGAGCTGGATGTCGTACTACTACGACAGCGAGAAGTCGCGCTGGAATGTCTCGCGCAAGTTTGTGATTCGCTGCCTGGAGCGCCTGCCGGATATCAAGGATGTGCTGGGCTTTGATGAGCTGCGCAATACGGTGCAGTGCCGCAAGGCCTGGCCCTGGCCCTATGCCAAGCCCGGCGAGATTCGCAATGCTGACTCTCTGCTGCTGGGCAAGTGGCTGACCGATACCTATGGGCTGCCGAGCATCAGCAAGGCCGCGCTGGAAGAGGGCATGTTGACGGTCGCGGCCACGCGCCGATATCACCCGATCAGGGACTATCTGACTGGCCTGAAGTGGGATGGCAAGCCTCGCGTGGATAACTGGCTGGTGCATGTGCTGGGCGAGAAGCCCGACACGATCAAGCCCGCGCTGTTTGAGTACCTGGGCCTGGTGGGCCGGTTCTGGCTGCTGGGCATGGTCTACCGCGTGATGGAGCCAGGCTGCAAGTTTGACTATTGCCCGGTGCTTGAGGGCAACGGGGGCCTGCGCAAGTCCACGCTGGTGGAGACGCTGGCCACCAGCGAATATTTCAGCGATACGCCGTTTGAAGTGGGCAAGGGCAAGGAAGCGCAGGAGCAGGTGCAAGGCCTGTGGCTGTATGAGATTGCCGAGCTGACCCATTTCAGCAAGTCAGAGGTGGGCGCGATCAAGGCCTTTATCTCGGCCAAGGTGGACCGCTACCGGGTGGCCTATGGCAGCACGGTGGAATCCTTCCCGCGCCAGTGCGTGCTGGTGGGCACCACCAATGAGGACACATACCTGCGCGACCGCACGGGCAACCGGCGCTTCTGGCCGATCCCGGTCAAGCGCCAGATCAATACCGAGTTCGTGGCCAAGTACCGCGAGCAGCTGTTGGCCGAGGCCTTTGCGCGCTATCTGCAGGGCGAGGCTTACTCGCCCTCGGGTGAGCAGGAGGAGCGCCTGTTCAAGCCGATGCAGGAGAGCCGCCTGGTGGAAACCGCCGTCGATGGCGAGCTGTTGTATGTGCTGACTCGGGTGCCCATGCAGAACGGTATCCAGAGCGTGGTCAATGAACTGGCCGACTTTGTGACCTTGCCGCAGTTGGTGCAGGCCTTGGGTGCAGACCCGGCCAAGGCGCCGCCTGGACTGCAGGGGCAGATCACCAGCTGGCTCAAGCATGAGGGCTGGGAGCGCAAGCGTAGCAGTGTGGCGCCGAGGCCTTGGGGCTATGTGCGCCCGAAGAACTGGCCGCCGCAAGAGCGTGTGGGTGGTTTGGATGAGCAGGCGCCAGCGATGGCTCCGGCCGCTGTCGTGGAAGAGGGCGTGACTTATGTTGCTCCGCCCCTGCCGGCTGACTTTGCGCCTGACCACGCCGTGGCATGGGACGGGGACGATGCGCCCTTCTGATTACCAATCTTTTCAATGGAGGGCAGCGCCTGAATCGCGCTGCACTGCCTACGTGGCTGGAGGCGTGATTCGCGTCCACGTAGTGGCTATGGCAATGGTGTGCCAGGCCTGCGGTGCAGTGGCGGGGATGGCCTGCTTTGGTGTGCCTATCGGTTGATGTCTGTCCATGTCCACGATGTCCATGCGTTTTGCATGGACCTCACCAGATACCCCTTCTCCTGATTTTCAGGGTTGAGGCTGCTGCATTGCCGAATGGTTGCGGTGTCCTGGTGTCTGCGAAGTTGGACTGGCGGGCGGGCACAGGCCGATGCGTTAGGGGTGCAGGTGCGCGTGCGCGTGGCTTGCAGGCGGGTTCTCTGAACTCTATATACAAAGGGTGGACAGAATGGACAAAGGGACAACAGATCAGAAAGTGAGCAGTCAGTGGTCAGAACATGAGCGTTGGTTGATCACACAGGGGCAGCACCGAATCAGGGCCAAGATGCCCGAGGTTTACAAGACGATCCTGCGCTACGCCGAGAAGGACAAGGCTGTGTGGGGCATCGTGCGCATGGGCCTGACTGGGCGGCCCGACTTCTTCTGGGCCTGCGAGGGTGGTGAAGTGGTTGGTGCTCCGTTCACGCGGTTTGCTCGGGCGGTTGAGGTCTCGCGTCTGATGGCACGTTTTGGTTGTGCACACGTGTGCATGATCGCCGGGCATGGTGATCTGGGGGGCTCCTGACCATGGCGCGGATTGAGCACATCAAGCGCCGCCTGGACAACTGGGCGCTGTGGCGGGCACGGCGTGACAACAATGGGCTAGGCTTCCCGTCGCAGAACATCCTGGCTGTTTGGGGTACCAGCGTTGAGCAGCCACAGAAGAACCGCGAGTCCGTCATGCCAGTGTTGCACCTGGAGGCCGAGGAGACGGACAAGGCGGTGGAGTCGTTGAAGGGCGGCAAGTCCCATCTGTATCAGACGCTGCACTGCATCTATGTCCTTGACCTGGGCGTGACGGGCACCGCCCGCCAGATAGGCCGCGCTCCGTCAACAGTGCATGCGCAGCTGGATGCTGCAGACCGTGCCATTGATGCCTGGTTCGTGGCCTTGGCCCAAGAGAAAGAGCGGAAACGGCCCCATGCGCAGCAGCAGGGGAGTTTTTCCACATAGAGAGTTGCAGTACATTTGCGGCAAGCTAGTGCTCAGTGCCCCTAACCGCTGAGTACTTGCCCAGGAACCCCGCCAGTTTGCGCTGTGCGGGGTTTTCTTTTGGGCGCGCTTGAGCCGGAATCCTCAAGCCCCAACAGCTCGCTGAGGTACGAGCAATAAAAACCAACTGGCACCACAGAGGTGGAGTAATGCCGGGCCTCCCCATTACCGCGATGCCTAGAGCGCTAGGGGCCGTGTGTCTGGGTGAACGACACAGCATTTGAGGTTGGCACTTGAATGCGAGACCACTCAACGGTTGCGCCATCAACGCTGGAGCCGTAACCAGCAAATATTCAGGAGACATCACCGTGCCATCAGCTGCCCCGCGCCCTTGCTCGCATCCTGGCTGTGGCGTGCTGGTCCGCGATGGCACGGGCCGATGTCCAAAGCATCCGAAGCAGTCCTGGTCGAAGAAGCCCGCCGCTGCCAAGCGCATAACGGGCAGGCCGCTGCAGCGTCTGCGCGCTGAGTTGTTTGCCCGCGAGCCGCTGTGCCGTGAGTGCGTCAAGCTGGGCCTCGTCAAGCTGGCCACTCAGCGTGATCACATCGTCTCTTTGGAAGAGGGCGGCCAGGACGTTGAGTCCAACGTGCAGCCCCTGTGCGATGAGCACCACGACACCAAGAGCAAGGCCGAGCGGACACGCGGCGTCAGGCGGGCGTGGGCCGGATATCGAGGCGAATGAGAGGGATTCTCATTTGTGAGACCGGGCAGGGGGAGGGGGGTGAAAAAAGTCCACCTTGACCCGACCGGAAACCGACCGCCCCGCCAAATTTTTGCGTGCGCAGGTTTCAGGGGGTGGGGGGGGGTAGCCGAGGAAGGAGGATTCAATGGCAAAACGTGGACCAGCTGCTAAGCCTGCAGAGCTGAAAGTGCTGGAAGGAAATCGGGGAAAGCGTCCGCTGGCCGTCAACCTGGACAGCACATTCCGTCCCGAGGCGGGCATGCCCAGTGTGCCCAAGGGCTTGAGCCCTGGTGCGCGCAAAGTCTGGAAGCGCTTGAGTGTCGAGCTGCTGCGCTACAACCTGATATCGGTTGTCTATTCCGACATCTTCGAGGAGCTGTGCGAGACGGTCTCGGATGTGAAAGAGCTGCGCCATTCGCTGCGTGCCAAGCAGAACCTCTTGCGGTCCCAGGGCAAAGACCCAATGGAAGCTTTCGAGGTGGTCAGCCCGAATGGGCTGCCGATGCAGCACCCCAGGTATCAGATCCTGAAGAGCGAGCGCCAGATGATGCTGTCGCTCCTGGCCAAGTTCGGCCTATCGCCTGCAGAGCAGGCCAATGTCACGACCGCGATTCGCGCGCAGCTGCAGCTGTTTGAAGGCGATGGCGGAAAAAATGAATCGAATCCTGCTGCGCCGCCAGCTGGTGGTGCGTCGCCGCGAGGGTTCAACGACTTCGATTGATTGCCATGTCACGCCCTCACGCCGAATACTTTGAACGCTCCAAGGCCTATGCCCAGCGTGTCATTGCCGGCGAGGAGGTTGCGGGCAAGTACGAACGACTGGCCTGCAAGCGCTTCATGCGCGATCTGGAGAACCAAGGCACCGATGATTTTCCGTACGTCATCGACGTTCGCAAAGGCGGGCGTGAGTGCCAGTTTCAGGAGCTGCTCTGCCACATCAAGGGGGAGTGGGCCAAGCCCGTCTATGAAGACGGCATGGTGCGATACGCCAAGATCCATTTAGAGGACTGGCAGATCTTCTGCGAGTTCCAGCTATTCGGCTGGGTGCACAAGGACACTGGCCTGCGCCGCTTTCGTCGCAGCTACGAGGAGATTGCCCGAAAAAACGCGAAGAGCACACGTGCCGCTGGCCGCTGCCTGTTTCTCGCATTTGCCGACGATGAACCCGGCGCGCAGGTCTATAGCGCAGCCACCACAGGGGAGCAAGCCCGCGAAGTCTTCGACACGGCCCGTGAGATGGTGCTGCGCGATAGCGAATTCCGTGAGCGCTTCGGTGTCACGGTCGGCCGTCACGACATCACGTGCCCGACCACTGCAAGCAGCTTCAAGATTCTCAATGCTGAGGCCAGCACCCAGGACGGCTTGAACGTCCACGGCGCAGCAGTCGATGAGGTGCACGCTCACAAGAAGCGCGACCTCTGGGACGTGATCGAGTCCGCTGACGGCGCGCGCAGTCAGCCTCTGATCTCTGCCATCACCACGGCCGGCAAAGACACGGGCGGCATTTGCTTTGAGCTGCGCAGCTACACCATCAAGGTACTGGAAGGCACACATGCTGATGAGACCTGGTTCGGGGTCATCTACACGATTGACGAGGGCGACGATTGGAAAGATTCCAAGGTCTGGCGCAAGGCTAATCCCAATCTGGGCATCAGCGCCAAGCTAGACAAGCTGGAGGCCACGCGCACCAAGGCGCTGGCGACACCCAGCAGCCGGGGAAACTTCCTCACGAAGCATTTGAATGTCTGGACCAACGCCGGCACCAATTGGATGGACATGGAGGCTTGGCATGCCTGTGCCGACCATTCACTGCGCGATACCGACTTCGCAGATGTCGCAACCTGGAACGGGGTAGACCTGGCAGAGAAAAGTGACTTCGCAGCAAACGTGAAGGTATTCCAGCGTGATGGCATATGGAACGTGTGCACACGTCTGTACTACAACGAGGTGGCTGCCAAGGAAAGCAAGACTGCTCAGATGCCAGGCTGGATCGATCAGGGGTGGGTCAAGGTCAGTCCTGGAAATCTGACTGACTTCGACATGATCACGACCGACCTGAAGGCCGACCGGGATCTGCACGACCTGCAGGAAGTGGGATATGACCCCGCGCTTTCCAGCTATTGGGCGAGGCAGTGCATTGATGCTGGTCTGCCTATGGTCGAGATCACCCAGCGCAGCCTGTTCTTCACGCAGCCGCTGCAGGAGATTGAAGCCTTGGTGAAGGCCGGAAAGCTCCGGCACGACGGCAACCCTGTCATGTCGTGGATGGTGAGCAATCTGGTGGTTCTCACCAGCAAATACAACGAGCTGAAAAGCCCGACCAAGAACCGCAGCGAAGACAAGATCGACGGCGCCATCGCAATGCTGATGGCCCTTGGTCGTGCCATGGCGCTTGCGGAACCCGAAACCCGATCTCAGAAGACCAAGGCCTTCTGGGAATCGTTTGCAGAAGAGACGACATGAACCTCATTCGCCGCGCCCTGCTGCAGACTGCAAACTGGGCGCTCAAAGGATCAGACCTCACGCTTACCGACCCCAAGGGCTGGAACGTGCTGGGCGTTGGTCAAACATGGGCCAAGGTCAACGTCAATGACGTGACGCCACTGCAGATCACTGCGGCCTTTTCGGCCATTCGGCTGATCTCTGAAGTTATCGGCGTGCTGCCTTTGCACCTGTATCGCACCACCAAGACCGGGCGCGAAAAGGCCAAAGACGACTACCGCTACGACATGGTGCACAGCCAGCCCAATGAATACATGACCTCGCCCGAATGGATCGAGGCCATGTGCGTCAGCATTGCAACCCAGGGGCAGGCCTACAACTACTGCCCCAGGTTTGAATCAACAGGGCGGATTATCAGTATCCAGCCAGTGCTAAAGAGCAGGGTGCGTCCAGAGGTGCGCCAGGACGGCAGCCTTCTGTATTACCTCTCCATGCGTAACGGGCAGCTTCTGCCGCTCAAGCGCGAACAGATCATGCCTGTGCGCGGGTTTGGCAATGTGGGTGAGCTGGAAGGCTTCGCTCCCCATCGACTGCATGGCAACAGCATGGCGCTCACCATGGCGCTGGACAAATATGCGGCCGAGTTCTTTGGCAGCGGCGGGCGCCCGCAGGGCATCCTGACTACAAAGGCCGAATTTGGCGAGAAGCCCAGAGACCAGATCCGGGCGGGCTTTGCCAAATACCTGCAGGACAGCCGCGAGAAAGGCGAGCTGCCGGTGCTGGACGGGGAAACCCAGTACACGCCGATCAGCACGCCAAATAACGAAGCGCAGTTCCTTGAATCGCGCAAGCATCAGATCGCTGATATGGCCCGCATCTATCGCACGCCTTTGCGCTTCTTGATGGAGGACGACCAGTCCAGCTATGCGAACGATCAGCAGGCCAACAAGCATCTCATCGACTACACCTTCATGCCGTACACCAACCGCATTGAGAAGTCGATGAACAGCTGCTTGCTCACGCCGCAGGAGCGGCGCGACGGCATGTTCTTCGCATTCGACTATCGAGGTCTGTTGCGGGGCGACAGCACTCAGCGCGCCGACTACTACTACAAGCTGCGCCTTGCCGGTGCGATCTCACAAGACGAGATCCGGGCCTGGGAGGACTTGCCTTTGCGCGGCGGCAACTGCGACGACCTGATGGTCCCCATCAACATGGCTCCCAACGGCTTGTTGGAGGACGTACTTCTCAAAAACAAAGGAGGTGCCTGATGGATCACCTGATAGCGCCGATTGAAATCAAGGAAGCCAAGGCTGACGGCAGCTTTACTGGGTATGCGGCAGTCTTCAACAACGTGGATCTCGGGCGGGATGTCATTCTGCCCGGCGCCTTCACAAGTGTGAAGACCACTCGTGATGGCCAGGTGCGTATTGCCATGCACCACAACCTCAACCAACTGGCTGGCAAAGCCAAGTTTGAGCAGGACGAGCACGGGCTGCGTGTGGATGGCCAGCTCACGCTCGGCGTGAGCTATGTCCGCGATGCCTATGAGCTGATGAAGTCCGGCGTATTGGACGGGCTCAGCGTTGGGTTCGACATCCCCTACGGCGGGGCCACTTACGAAGAACGTGGCGGTGACTACGTTCGCATCATCAAGGAAGCCGTTCTGTGGGAGTTCAGCCTGGTTCCCTTCGGCATGAACCCCTCGGCCCTGGTGGATTCCGTGAAAAGCATTCGAGATTTCGAGGCGCAGCTGCGTGGCCTCGGATACAGCCAGCGCGAGGCCAAGGCCTTGGCTGCTGGCGGCTTCAAGTCGCTAGACCACCGCGATGGTGGCCTGGACAGCGAGACGCTGGCAGACGAACTCAAAAACCTCACGCGCAACTTTGACTGGAGTTGAAATATGCAAATTACCCGTAAACATCTGACGGTCGGCTTTATCACCGTCATGGCAATTCTGGCCGTCGCTACCCTGGCCGGAATGCCGCTCATCTCTCATGACGCCTGGGCTGCTTTGGCGGCGGCTGGTGCTATGCCCATGGCTATGACTGGTGAGGTCGGCGGCGATGTGCGCAAGGCACTGGGCGAGCTGACTGATGTGGCCAAGGCCGCAAAAGATGCCGTCGCCGACATGAAGAAGGCACACACCGACTTGGACGGCCGCGTGGAAAAGCTCCACAAAGAAATGCAGGACGGCAAGGCCGATGCAGTGACCAAGGCCGCATTTCAGGACGCGGTCGAAAAGGTCGAAAAGTCCGAAAAGACGCTGGAGCGTCTGAACGACGAGGTGACCGAACTGGCCAAGAAGGCCGCGAATCTGCTGGGCGGTGGCGGTGATCAGCACAAGTCTCTGGGGCAGCTGGCCGCAGCATCCGATGTCTGCAAGAGCTATCGCGGTGGCTCTGTCGAGATCGTTACCATGAATGCCCCGCTGTTTGGTAAGGCAGCCATCACCAGCGCGGCAGCAAGCGCGGGCGCTTTGATTCAGCCTTACCAGGCGGCTTTGGTCATGGGGCCTGAGCAGCCTCTGCTGGTGCGCGATCTGTTCCAGGCCGTGAGCATTGCTACCAATGCCATCGAGTGGGTGCAGGAAAAGCTCTTCACCAACAACGCAGGTCCCCAGAATGGTGAAGGCTCGGCCAAGAACGAGTCGGGCCTGACTTTCGAGAAGAAGACCAGCTCTGTCGAAACGATTGCGCACTGGTTCCCTGCCAGCCGCCAGGTGCTGTCTGATGCGCCGCAGCTGCAGGGTTTGATCGACGGCCGCGGCCGCTATGGCATCAAACTCAACGAAGAGCAGCAGCTGCTGTTCGGTGACGGTCTCAACGGCACACTGTTGGGTTTGGAGCCGCAAGCCACGCCATTCAGCAAGGCGGGCATGCCTGTGGTGGCCGCAGGTGGACCTGCGCATACCTCTATTGATTACCTGCGCTGGGCATTCCTGCAGGTTGCCAAGGCAGGCTATCCGGCCACCTTCGCCACCCTCAGCCTTGACGACTGGGCCATCATCCAGATGATGAAGACCACCGACGGGGCCTACATCTTCGGCACGCCTACGGACGGTGCTGCTCCGCGTATCTGGGGTAAGCAGGTTGTGGAGGCGTACAGCCTGCCCGCAAATAACTTCCTGGCTGGCTCCGGCTTTGCGGCAACGATCTATGACCGTGAAGAGGTCACAGTGCGTGTCCTGGAACAGCATGCCGACTTCGCTGTCAAGAACATGGTCGCCATTCTGATCGAAGAGCGCCTGGGCTTCACGGTGGAGCGTCCCGCCGCTATCGTGTCGGGCGATTTCACTGCTCCCTGATCTGCCGGTTTTCAACCGCAAAGGCCAGCCACTGCAAAGCGGCTGGCCTTTGCCTTTCTGGAGATTGATATGGAATTTGAAATAGCCAAGACATTTATGCGTGGCGGCACACTGCTGCGCCCTGGCGATGACTTGCCTGAAGGCCTGGACAAGATCACGCTTGATCACTACAAGCGCCACGGCATGGTGCGCGAAGTCAAGCCGCAGGAAACCAAGCCTGAAGCCTCGAAACGTCGTGCGGCTACCCAGCGACCGAGAGAAACAAAGCCTGCCGGCCCTGGTGATAACAGCCAGAACGCGGGGCCGGCTGATCTATCGGCGAGCGCTGGTCAGGCTCCCGTTGGCGGCGACGGCCAGCCTGACGCCCCTGTGCATACGTCTGCACAAGACGCGGCAGAGTCTCCCGCTGCAGACCCTGCTGCCGAGTCGGGGCCGGCACAACCCGAGGCTTGATCATGGCAACTCCGCTTGTCACCCTGGCGCAGGCCAAGGCTCATTTGCGAGTTGTCTCTGATCTGGAAGATCCCGACATCCAGCTCAAGCTGAATGCCGCCATCCAGATTGCCGTCGAATACCTTGACCGCGATGTGTTTGCAACGGCGCAGGACCTGGCAGATGCGGAGGCTTCCGGCCAGGCCTTGAAGCCTGACCCGCTGATCGTGACTGACATGGTTCGCGCTGGCATCTTGTTGATGCTTGGTGATCTCTATGCCAATCGTGAAGAAACAGTGACCGGCACCATTGCAACGCAGCTGCCTACTGGTGCTCGCGCGTGCTTGAGGCCCTTGCGGCGTATGGGGTGCTGACATGCAGGCGGGCAAACTCAATGAACGCGTTTCGCTGCAGCGCCTGGAGGTGGGCAAGGGCAGGAGCGGCGGCATCACCCGCACCTGGCTGGACTTCGCGACAGATCTGCCAGCCAGCCGGCGCGACTTCAGCGGCAATGAGCGCAGTGCCACCTCGCAGGGTGGCGAGGTTGCTACAGCTCGCACGGAGTTCATCATTCGCTGGATGCCAGGCGTGAAAGCCACCATGCGGCTGTTGCACGGCGATGAAGTCTTCGACATCAAGCATGTGAACAACTTTGCTGGGCGCCGTGAATCTCTTGTTCTTACTTGTGAAAGCGGTCTGAACAATGGCTAAAACCGAAACCCTCGGCATTGGCGAGATGCGGGCCGAGTTCACGAGAGTGCGCACTGACATGCAAAAGCGTGTTGCGCGCAAGGTGGTGGTGGCCGGCGGGCGCGTGCTCAAGGCCGAGGCGATTGCGATTGCCACGGCCAACGGCTCCAAGGTCTCTGGAGACATGATCAAAAACATCGCCATCAAGCGTGAATCCAAGGCGCCACCAGGCACTGAGCAGATTCACCTGGGTGTGCGTCATGGCCGCGAGCAGACCAAGAAGGTGCGCAACCAGGGTAACAAAACCCTGGCCGTCAACAGCGCGGGCCGTGTCGTCACCCGCCGCGATAACGACCCCTACTACTGGCGCTTTGTGGAGCTGGGTCACAAGATCGTTCCCCGGCGCAGTGCCAGCGGCAGCCGGTCCATTCGCAAGCGTCGCCAGGAGGCGGTTGCCCATGTGGCGCCCAAGCCCTTCATCCAACCTGCTTTGGAGCGCAAGCGCACTCAGGCCATCGACGCCATGGGCAAGGCGGTGGTGCAGGAAGTGCTCAAGGGGGGCAGTTGATGCCGACCATTCACGAAACCATTACTGCTGCCCTGCAGGACGTGCCCAACAGCTGGGCCATCGAGCTGCCGCCCCGGCCCCAGTTCCCTGCGGTGGTCTTCAACGTGGAGACCAACCCCGAGGACGCTTGGTGCATGGGCGGTGGCTACGACCAGCACACGGTCCAGATCGTGGCCCTGGCCGACACGTTGGAGGAACTGGATGCTTTGATCCCGACCTCGCCCGCAACCGGCCCGATCCGCGCCGCTATGGAAGCCCTGGACTGCTTCCAGTACGAGGACTCTAGCGGCGATGCCGTCTATGAGCCCGACCCTAAGAAGTATGGGCGCCACGTCACGGTGGTGCTGCGTACACCTCGCTACTGAAACTCTCTCACATCACCATGACCACTAAAGAAAAGACTGCGCCCAAGGCTGCGCAGGTTGTGCACACGTCTGCACAAACCAAGCCCGAGAAGCCCGCCGAGCACAAACCTAGTGCACCGCTTCCCGTGGATGAGTTCCACGGCAAAGCCGGTTGCTTTGTGCGTGACCCAGTTACAGGCGAGCGCAAGCCCGATCCGGCGGCCGAAGTGCAGGCGCCTGCCGCCGAGCCCTCGGCTGAATGATTCAACTGAAGAAAGGTTAGATCACCATGGCAAAGTCTATGAAAAAGATGCTGCTGCTGGCGGCCGTGCAGACGGTGGTGGGCACGGCAGTGGTTCCCACTGCTGCAGCCAATGCCGTTCTGGTGCGCGGCTTCACCCCCGAGCCCATTGCTGCAGAGCAAGTCTCCCGCGAGCTGATCCGTCCCTACAAGGGCAACAGCGGCAAGCTCACGGTGGGCGAGCACCGCAAATTCAGCTTTGAAGTGGAGCTGGCCGGAAGCGGTGCCGTCGGCACGGTGCCGGCCTGGGCACCGATCCTCATGGCATGCGGCTTCTCGCAGACCATCACGGCTGGCACGGACGTGCGCTATTCGCCCGTGAGCGATGGCGAGCCCGTCATGACCATGTACGGTTATGTGGACGGCACGCTCTTCAAGATGGAGGATGCGCGCGGCACGGTCACCTTTGAGCTGAACGCCAAGGGCATCCCCGTGATGAAGTTCGAGTTCTTGGGCACTTACTCCCCGGCCTCCGAGGTGGCGATGCCCACGGGCGTGGACTACACCAAGTTCAAGCAACCGTTCACGGTGGGCAAGAAGAACACACCCACGCTGGAGATCCACGGGCATGCAGCCTGCACCAGCGCATTCAGCATCAACTGGGCCAACCAACTGGCCTGGCGCGAGCTGATCAACTGCGCGGGCCCTTCCAGCGCCGACCGTCAGCCTACGGGCTCCATCACCATGGAGTTCCCCAAGGTCACCACCAAGGACTGGGCAGAGGTCGTGCGCACCAGCACGGGCGGCCCGCTCAACATCGTGCACGGCACTACGGCCGGCAACATCGTGGAGCTGCAGATGCCGTCCATCCAGCCTGGCCCGTTCACCCTGCAGGACGATGCATCCAACGTGATGATGACCATGCCTTTCGACGTCAACCCAGTGGTGGGCAATGACGAGCTGGTGGTCATCGTCCGCTGACCGCTCCCACTTTCAACAACCCCGACAAGGGCCGCAACTGCTGCGGCCCTTTTTCTTTTCTCGTTTGATTTCAGGAGATACCCCATGTTTGACCTGGCCCGCAAGGAAACCTTCAAGGAAAAAGTCACCGTCCAAGTCAAGACCGACAGCGGCTGGCGTGAAGAGCACTTCATCGGCATCTTCAAGCGCGTGGACGATGACCGTCAGCGCGAACTCGCCAGCATGACCTTCAAGGACGTGGTGGACGAGGTGCTGGTCGGCTGGGAAATGGAGGACCTGCAGCGCAAGCCGGTCGAATTCACTCCCGATAACCTGATGGCCTTGAAGGCCCTGCCTGGTGCAGCACGTGAAGTCGTGCTGGCCTTCATGAGTGCCAACAGCGGCGCCAAGCAAAAAAACTGATCGAGGCCGCGCGCTGGTGGGCCGGGATTCGTCAGGTCCAGCCCGACCCCTGGGCGGTGGATGAATCGGTCCTGGAGGCCATGCGGGCCTTTGGCGCACCCGCTGAGGACATCGAGCGCGCGGCCCAGCTTGTCGAGGATGGCAGCAAAGCCGCTGAGCACGCAGCCTTTGAAGTCCATCACGACAACCTGCGCAGCGTGCGCGCCTGGCTGGGCATCAGTACCCAATGGCAGTTTGCCGGCATGGCCGGTGTGCGGGTCGGTCTGAACTACGCCGGCGTGCTGGCCTGGCTGCAGATCCACGTGCGGCCCCGTCTTCGGCGTGCGGTCATGAGTGATATCGAACTAATGGAGCGCGCTGCCCTGCAGGCGCTCAACGAGATCCGCGAGGCGGAAGAGCAGGAGTAGCTATGTCGGCACTGGGTTCGCTGGTCGTCAAGCTCGCGCTGGAGTATGCCCAGTTCACGCAAGGGCTCAACAAGAGCGAGCAGCAGGCGCTGGCCTCTGCCAAGCGCATTCAGGATTCTGTTGATTCTGTGCGCACCACAGCAGGCAATCTTTTCAAAACGCTGGCTGCAGGTATCACAGTGGCCGGGACTGTCAACAAGCTGGTTTCCGTGCAGCGCGAGTTTGACGTGCTCAATAGCTCGCTCGTCACGGTGACAGGCAGCTCGGCTGCAGCGCAGCGTGAAATGGGGTGGCTCAAGGACTTTGCCAAGGACACCCCCTATGGTCTGGCACAAGCCACAGAGGCCTTTGTCAAGATGAAGGCTCTGGGGTTGAATCCAACCCGAGAATCCCTGACCAGCTTTGGCAACACGGCCTCAGCCATGGGCAAGGATCTGCTGCAGATGATCGAGGCAGTGGCTGATGCATCGTCTGGAGAGTTTGAACGCCTGAAGGAATTTGGCGTCAAGTCCTCGCAAGAGGGCGAGAACGTCAAGTTCACGTTTCAGGGCGTGACAACGACGGTGCGCAAAAGCTCCGAGGAAATCACGGCATACCTAGAGGCCATCGGCAATAACCAGTTTGCCTCAGCTATGGCTGAGCGAGCTCAGACGCTGGACGGTGCTATTGCTGCTTTGGGTGATACCTGGGATGAACTGTTTCGCACAGTCAACCAGAACAATACTGGCGGCTTCATCTATGAGAGCGTCACGCTCGCTTCCACAGCCCTGGAGAATCTCAACACTATCCTGCAGGCTACGAATGAGGTAGCCACTGAGGGAGCCTCTGCGAGCGGTGCCTTCAAAACTGTGCAGGATGGTCTGGCCGTTGCGTTTGAGACGGTCGCAGTGCTGGGTACCAACGTCAAGTATGTGTTGAAGGGCGTTGGCACGGAGCTTGGCGGCTTGGCTGCACAGGCTGCAGCCATAGCGCGTGGTGACTTTGCGGGCGCAGCAGAGATCCATCGGCAGATGGTGTCTGATGCTCAGGCGGCCCGCATTGCTGTTGATGCACAGACTGAGGCCATTTTGTCGGCACGTCAGCGTGCTGCCAGCGCAGCAGCCAACAAGCCCTCGGCAGGAAGCGATCTGGCGGCATTGGCTAACAGCGTGAATGGCTACAAGGCGCTCACAGTAACCGATGATGCGCTGAAAGGGCTGGCAGATGGCTTGCTCAAGTCCTCATCCGGCTTCAAGTCATCGGCAGAGTCCATGGCTGAAGTGCGCAAAAAAGGCGATGAAATCAATGCCATGCTCAAGCGTCTGCGGGCGCAGGGCCTGGGCGACTCGCCAGAAGCGCAGAAGTTGGAGGCCCGCCTGCAGGGGGTGGGTGAAAAGCTCAAGTCTATGGATGAGGGCGCAAAAGGCTCTGCGCAATCAGCCAAGCAGTTGCAAACCTCCTATGCAGGCACCCTGAAGACGCTTGACGACAAGATTGCAGCGCAGAAGCTGGAGCTGAGCACGGGCGATGCACTGACCGAGTCCGCCAAGTTGCGCCTAAAGGTTGAGCAGGATCTGAAGAGCTCACTGTCGGGATTGTCTCAGGCCCAGCGTGAAGTGGTGCAGGCCCGCCTCAACAGTATCGAGTCGTTGGAGCAGGAGCTAGAGCTACAGCGGCAACAGGTCAAAGCGCTGGAAGAGGAGAGGGCATATCGGCAGCAGTGGTGGGGCGACCAGGCCAAGACCGTAGATGAACTCAATGCTGGTAACAAGTCTCTGCGCGAAGAGATCGAGCTGATCGGTCTCAATGCGGTTCAGCAGGCCAATGTGTTGCGCTTGCGAGCGCAATCCGTGCTGCTCACCAAGGAGCAACAGCTTGCCGAGATGGAGCGAGCAGCGCAACTGACAGGGACGATGACTCGTGAGCAGGCCTCTTTGCAGCAGGAGATCGAGCTGTTGCGTGAGCGCATGGTGCTGATGGGCACGCGAGAATCCCGTGAGGCATCGGCGCAAGCTGCACAGGCCAGCGTGCAAGAGTGGCAGACAGGCGTGAATCAAATCAGTCAAAGCTTGACTGACCAGCTGATGGATGGAGGGAGAACATTCGGTGAATACCTAGAGAACCTGGGGCGCACACTGGTCTTCCGTCCGGTGATCCAGACCATTGCGCAGCCCGTGGGCTCATCGGTTACCTCTATTCTGGGGCTTGGTCCTCAGACAGCAGGAGCCAATGGTGCAGCCGGTATGTTGGGGGGCGTCAATAGCCTTTCTTCCTTGTACAGCGCTGTGAGCGGTGGATTGGTTTCGTCTGTCGGCGGCGCAATTGGCACGCTGGGCACGATGTTGGGCTCCAATGCTTTGACCAGCTTTGCTGCCGGCATGAAGGGCGCCAGCCTTGCTGCAGGCCTTGCGGGGCCAACAACGGCGGGCGCTTCTGGTGCGGTGGGGCTGGGGGCTACTGTTGCTTCGGCCTTGCCTTGGGTTGCTGGTGGCTTGGCTGTGCTCAGCCTGGCTGGTGGGCTCAAAGGAATCTTTGGCGGCAAGGTCACTAAGCGAGGCGAGGGCATCGACGGTCAGCTGGGGGGCGATCTTCGGGCTTATGCTGACTACAAGAAGTCGGGCGGCTGGTTTGGCTCCAATAAGTATTGGACCGACTATGGTGCGATGGAGGGCAATGCCCAGATCCAGGCCACTTTCGCGGCCCTGCAGACCAGCATCACGCAGCAGGCAAAGGCGCTTGGCGTCTCTGCCGATGCCGTTGCCACCTACACCCGCAAGATCCGCTTCTCCACCGAGGGGCTGTCTGGCGACCAGGTGGCAGCGCGTCTGCAAGAGGAAATGGCTGCGGCTGGCGATGAAATGGCCGCCCTGGTGCTGGGTACAGCCCAGTACACCAAGGCCGGCGAGACGGCCACCGCAACACTGCAGCGCCTCACTGGTAGCCTGGGCGTGGTCAATACCACGCTGGAGGTCACACGGGGCAAGCTGTTTGATGTGGGCCTGGCTGGTGCGAGCATGGCCAGCGACCTGGTGGACCGCTTCGGCGGCCTGGATGCCTATATCTCTGCCAGCGAGGCCTATTACCAGGCCTACTACACGCAGGCCGAGCGGGCGAACCAGAGCACCGACGCAATGCGCAAGCAGCTGGAGGCCCTGGGCCTGACGCTGCCGCAGTCGCGCGAGCAGTTCCGTCAGCTGGTGGGCAGCCTGGATCTGACTACGGCCAGCGGCCGCGAGGCCTATGCCACGCTGATCAAGATGGCGCCCCAGTTCGATGAGACGGCCACCATGCTGGACGAGCTGGCCCGTGCTGCTGCGGCCGATCTGATCGCCACCTACACCAAGGCGGCGGCAGTGGCGCCGGGCATGAAGATCGCGCAGGACGCCATGGCGGCCGTGGTCACGCAGTCGGATCGGTTTGCAGGCAGTGTCTCCATCATCAACAAAATCCTGGGGGACTCCTCCAGCGGTGTGCTGGTGTTCGGGGACCGTGTGCAGACCGTGACCTCGGCGCTCGACCCTGCGCAGCTTGCTGTGCAGCGCTTGCGTGCCGAGATCATGGACATGCAGGCTTCGGCATCCGGGACGGTGGTGGACATCGACGGGCTGGCCAAGGCGCTGGATGGGGTAGACGTTCGCACGTTCTCTGCCACGGTGGTGGGCGTGTTCGACCTGATCGCCAACCGCATACGCAGCAATCTGGCAGACATTGCCAGCGAGCGCGAGGCGGTGCGTGAGGCGGCCATCAGCATCATCGCGCCGCGCGTCATGACGCCGGCGCAGATCCGCGAGCAGGTCAAGGCGCAAACCGTGGCCTTGCCCAATCAGAACGGCATCGCGTCCGCGCAGGCGGCGCTGGCCAAGGCTGATACCTTGGTCAAGCAGCGCGAGGCTGAATGGTCTGCGGCCGTTGCCAACAACGCCAACCGCTCACCAGGTCTGTACAACTCTGCGGCCCAACTGGAGGCGCAGCGCGGCAACGCGGCGCGCAACCTGGTGGCTACCTATCTGCGCTTTGGCAAAGTGCAGGATGGGGTTTGGGGCGAGTCAATGTCTGGCGGCTTGGCAGGCCTTGCGACCTACAACGACACGCAGGCCAACATGCTGGCCAAGATGCAGAACCTGCCTACGGCCGAGATCCAGGCCTTTGCGGACCAGCTCACAAGGCTGGGCAAGTCGGGCCTGAGTGACGGCTACAGCAGCACCGCCACCTACCTGCAGATGATGGAGTCGTACAAGGCGGCAACAGCCAATGAAGCAGCCAACCAGGCCAAGGCGGCAGGCTTGCGAGAGCAGGCTGCAGCACTGGCGGCCAAGGCCACCACGGCAGAGCAGGCACTCGCGGCAGCGCGGGCACAGCAATCTGCCGCGACCGGCAACGCTCAAAAGGCGCAGCTGGACTATGTGGCGGCCCTGCAGAAGTACAGCATGGACAGCGGCAAGGCCGTCTCCAACCTCAGCAAGCTGCGGGAAGAGACGGTGGCCTGGTATCAAAGCCAGGCTCAACTGGCCCAGACCATGGGCGACAGCGCTGCAGGCCTGCGCCAAACCGTGGCCGATGTGCGCTTCAGCATGCTGGACACGCCGGCTCAGTTTGCCAACCTGCAGGAGCGCTTCAACGTCGCCTACAGCATGGCCATGTCCACCTCCGGGGAGACGTTGGCCGGCTACGGCAATGAGCTGAATTCGCTGCTCAACCCACTGCTGCAGAAGGCGCAGGAGGCGGGGCTATCCAGCTCCGAATACAGCAGCCTGGTGCAAACCATGCTGGCCCGTGCCGAGGCTGTGGCCAACCGCCTGGACAAGGAGGCGCCCAAGAACTACCAGGAAGAAAGCCTGGGCCTGCTGGGCCAGATCGACAGCACGCTGGCCGCCCTGGAGGCCGGTGCCAAAAGCACCGAGCAGCTGATGGTGGAGGCCATCAAGGCGGGCACGGATACCACGCGGGATGGCCTGCGGGCCGTGATCGCGGTGTTGCGCGGTCAGGCGGTTCCTGCATTTGCCGAGGGTGGTTTGCACGCCGGCGGCCTGCGTCTCGTGGGTGAGCGCGGCCGCGAGCTGGAAGTGACCGGGGCGGCCCGGTACTACAGCGCCGAGCAGACCGCCCGCCTGCTGGCCGGGGCTCAGCCGCCCGTGGTTGCTCAGCTGATGCAAAGCCCTGGTGTGGATCTGCGGCCGCTGGTCGACGAGATGCAGCAGCAGCGGCGCGATTTCACTGGGCTGCTGCAAAAGGTGGCCGCTGCTGCGGAGGCAGGCGCTGTCAATACAGGTCGACTGCAGCGCAACGTCGACCGCATCACTGTGGAGGGAATGCCTGTGCGCAATGTTGAAAACGAGCACCTGGTGGTGCAGGTGGAGGCTGCTGATGCTGCTGATCCGGCCAACTAAGCTCACGCCGGCCATGGTGACGGCCAGTAGTGCAGGGGCTGCGGACCCCGACTACTCGGCCACCGTCAGCTATGCGCTCAACAGTCGGGTGTATTTGCCAGCGAATGGGAAGACCTACGAATGCGTGCAGGGCCCTGCGCTGGGCAAGTACCCGCCGACTGAGCCGCTGTACTGGAAACTGGCAGCGCCGTCTAACCGTTGGTCCATGTTCGATGGGGAGCCCAGCACCTCGACTGTGACGACCGGAGACCTCACCACCACGGTGGTTGTTCCTGGCCGTATCAATGCGGTCGCGCTGTTTGGCCTGGTGGGCTCACGCCTGCAGATCACGCAACGCAGCGCCGCCAACACGGTGCTGGCGACCTTTGACAAGCAGCTGATCCGACCGCCTGCCAGCTGGTACGAGTATTTCTACCGCACCAGCGAGCAGATCCCCGATGCTGTGTTTACCGGCCTGGTGCCATCCACTGGCTCCAGGCTGGAGATCACCATCAAGGGGCCGGCGGCATGCGCTGCCATTGTGGTGGGCAATCAGTTTGACCTGGGCAACGCCAAGCTGGGGGCCAGCACTTCAATCGTTGACTACAGCAAGAAGGCCACCAGCGCAGACGGTGTGCAGACCTTTGAGCCAGGGCGCTTCAGCCGCCGCATGTCGGTGGTCCTGGAGCAGCCCGGTGAACGTTATCCATCTGTGCAGCGCGAGCTAGAAAAGGTGCGTGCTACGCCATGCGTCTGGCTGGGCGTGCCTGACGTAGAGCGCTACAGCCCCATGACGATCTATGGCTTCTACCGGGATTTTTCCCTGGAGGTCGCCTATTCGACGACGAACCTGTGTTCCCTGGAAATTGAAAGTCTCACATGACGCTGATTCCACAACTACCGCCACCGCCACAGTCCACGGACCCGGTGAACTTCGACCCGAGAGCGGATGCCTTTCTGTTGGCCTTGGTGGCTTTTGCAGAGGCTGCAAACCTGCAGGCTGCGGAAAACAACCAGTTCAACCTGAGCACGATTGCAGCAGCTGCTGCGGCGGCATTGTCGGCCGCCAGTGCGAAGAATGCCTCTGACCTGGTTGTGGCCAGCGCTGCGGCCGCACGTTGGGACGCCACGGTCACATACGCTGCAGGCAATCAGGCATGGAGCCCCATTAGCGGGCTCATCTATCGCCGCCTGGTCGCAGGCAGGACCACCGCCGACCCCAGCACGGACACGGTGAACTGGACCGAGGTCATGAACCTGCCTGTGGGCACGGGGCCAGATCAAGTCCCAGCGGGCCAGCACCTGGGCCAGCTCGCCTTCTTAGATGCCCTGTCCACCACTGTCGTCAGCCGCCATGTGCGCGACAGCAGGCCAGGCGATATCTGGCGCGAGTACGTCAGCGACACCACCACCACCATCAAGTTTCACGGCTTCGACGGAGTTATCCGCAGCCGCTCGGAGAGCTGGACATGAGCGTGATTGAAAACTATCCGGCCCTGCGGCCGTCCCTGCTTCTGGACTTTGCCAACAGCGGCCGCGTGCATCCATTGATCCAATGCACCCGGGCGAGCACTGCCACATGCATTGGTCCTGACGGCAAACTACGTACGCTGGCTGCCAACGTCCCGCGCATCCATCACGATTTGAACGGGAAGTGCCTGGGTCTGCTGATTGAGGAGTCCAGGACCAATGTATTGACCTATGCCACCGATATGGCTCAAGGCTGGACAAAGGGCTCTGCTGCGCAGTGGAGCACTACGACCGGCTTTCTGAGCAGCGGAAGTCATGGGCGGGTGCTGGGTCTGCGCAACTTCACTATCTCACCCGATGCGGCCAGTCTCTATAACACTTCGGTGCCTGTAACTGCTGGCGCGCGTCATGTGTTTTCGATATACGCGAGACTGCTTCCGGACTCGCCGTCCAATCGCGTCATCTTTCGTGTGCGGCAGTCTGATGGCAACAATATCTACTCGTCGCCACTGATATTGACTGACCGTTGGACTCGTTACAGCTTTGCGTTGACTATCGGTGAGGGGATTACGTTCGCGGCTGCCATTTTCGGAACGCCTGGAGACACTGACATCGTCAACTGCGAGTTTGCATGTGGACAGTTCGAGCAGGGTGAGTTCGCAACGACATTTATACCGACAGTCAACGCGGCGGTGACTCGTGCTGCAGACCTGCTAAGCATTGACTACACGCTTCCCTCAATCGGTGCTGTTGTTGCCTCGATCGCAGGCCTGGCAACGGCTAACACTGCCAATGCATATCTGTGGACCGCCCTCAATCCTGCAGATACCGGTGCAGATCACGCTTACGCCTTTTTTTCGGGCGCCAACAATCGCACAAGCTGGTGGGTCAACAAAGGCGGAGTCGGCCAGTCTGGTGGGAACGTCACGGGACGGCCACTCAATGTGGGATTGAGCTTTGATGCGATTGCCAAGACTGCGGCATTAGCTGCGGGCTCTCTCATTGCGCAAGATACTTCACGCCCACGGGACTTCCCTGTGAATCTCTCGCAGATACGTTTGGGGCGCAGTGTGGTTAACAACGGGTTTTTGGGTGGCTGTCTCTCGCGTCTTGCTATCTACAGCGGTCAGATCACCGATGCACAACTTAAAAGGCTCACAGCATGATGATTTACCTGCGGTTTGAGGATGAAGCGGCAGGGCGTCATGCCCTTGCCCCCTGGGCGGTAGACGGCTTTCTACCCGCGTACATCGGTGCAGTGGCTGTTGATGTAGTGGGGCTCGTTCAGCGCCCAACTGGCAACGTTATCCATGGCCCGGAGGGCGATGTGGCCGAGATGGCGGCCGTTCCCGGATGGCACGTCAACCTATCCGAGCGTGTGCCCGAGTTGCAGCAATACGAGATTGATGCACCTGCAACGCCGGACCGTGTGTTTGCCGGCAGTGATGACGTGGCGCCCCCGCGTGTTCCTGCCCGCGTAACCCGCCGCCAAGCGCGCCAGGCCTTGGCGCTGGCCGGATTGTTCGCTGCAGTCCAACCGGCGATTGATGCCATCCCAGATCCACAGCAGCGGCAGCTCGCCCAGATCGAATGGGATGACAGCCAGGACTTTGAGCGCGAGCGACCGCTGCTCATCGAGCTGGGCCACGCCATCGGCCTGGATGACGCCGGCATTGATGAGCTGTTCATTCAAGCAGGAGCCCTGTGATGCTGGTTGCGAGCTACAAGGTAACGCGGCCAGGCCTGCAGGGCCTGTTCAATCGCATCATCCGTTTGCGCCTGCGGGCGCCGTACAGCCATTCAGAGGTGGTGTTTGAGCCGAGCGATGGAGTGGGCCAGCTCATGCCTGATGGCACTGCAGCCTATGGCCAGGACGGTTCTTTGTGGTGTGCCAGCAGCGTGGCTGCCGAGGCGCTGCCGGCGTTCTCCCCGCGCCGGCCTGGCAAGAAGGGCGGCGTCCGCTTCAAGCGCGTGGTGCTGGACCCTGACCATTGGGACATCGTCAAGGTCGATTGCGACCCGCTTGCGGCTGCTCAATGGTTCAAGGCCCATGAGGGCGAGCTATACGACTGGCAGCTCATCCTGGGCTTTGTGTCCTGGGTGATCCCTCAGAAGTCCCAGCGCTGGACCTGCAGCGAGTCAGCGGCCGCAGCGTTGGGCATTGCTGAGGAGGAGGCCTGGCGCTTTGATCCCGTGAACCTGCACGCTGCATCCCAGACCTGGCTGCACACCCGTTGACTCCAATTCAAACCCACCGAGCCCGCCCTGTGCGGGTTTTTTTCTGCCCGAGGGAGGGCATCAGATGGCAGAACCTTCATCGACCGCGACGGCAGTGACCCTCGTCGGCACCGCCGTCTCCACGCAAGCGCTCACGGCATTCGGTGTGCCGCTGGGTCTGCGTGCTGACGTGCTGCTCGCCGGCTTTTTGGGCAGCCTGATCGCAATCATCTTGTTGAACACCGTGCCAGGCAGCAGCGACACATGGCGGGACATGGTGCGCCTGGCTATGCGTCGCATGGCCGTGGCCTGGGCCAGCTCCATCACGGCGGGTTACCTCACGCCTCTGGTGCTGCTGGTGGCCATCGTTCCCGAGACCGTCCTGCTGCCCATGGCTTGCCTGGTGGGCGCGGGCGCGCAGAGCTTTTTGCGGGCACTCATTGGCAAGTACCTGCCAAAGCCTGACCAGGCGGAAGGGGGCTGACCATGTTTTATCCCGTGATCACTTTGCTCAGCGTGCTGCACTGGCTCTGCGGCCTGGTCGTCGTGGCCGAGGCGCTCAACAAGCTGGAGCGCACTGCGCCCTGCATGCCGGGGCTTGCCCCTCGCACTCGCCTGGTGGCCTGGCTCAAGGCCATCGCCTGGGCGCTGCTCGCTCTGGGTGGTGCTGGCGCCCTGGTGGCGCCATGGCTGCGGCCCACACCACCAACCCTTGCCGATGTCTGCGTCATCGCAGGCTTCACTTTTCTCATCATTCGCACCCGTTTTAAGGAGGGTTGATCCATGAAGTTGACAGAACATTTCACCTTGGCCGAGTTGGTGGCCAGTAGCACCGCACGCAAGCTCGGGCTGGACAACACCCCGACCGCTGATGCCCTGCAGCAACTGCACCGCACGGCCCAGATGCTGGAGCGCGTGCGCACATTCCTCGGCGGCAAGGCCGTCATCGTCACCAGTGGCTATCGCAATCGCCAAGTCAATGCGGCTGTCGGTGGTGTCACATCGAGCGACCACGCGCAGGGCATGGCAGCCGATGTGAAGATCCCGGCATACGGCACGCCCTATGAGGTGGCCAAGGCTCTGGCACCGCAGATCAGTGTGCTGGGCATCGGGCAGATCATCTACGAGAGCGTGGGCGGCGCTCAGTGGGTACACCTGTCCACCCGCATCCCCCTGCAGGCGGTCAACCGCGTGATCACGGTCGACGGCAAAACCACTATGGTGGGGATTCAGTCGGTATGACGGCCGCAGCAAAAGCTGCGGCAGCGCTTGCCCTGGCGCTGCTGTTGAGCTTAGCGGGCAATGTGGGCCTGGCCTGGATGTACGTGGGGCAGCGCGACAATGCAGCCCTGGCCAGATCCGATGCCGATCATGCGGCCGATAAGGAATCGCTGGCGCGCGAGAGTGCAAACGTGTGCACAAAGGCGGTCGATGCATTGCTGCTGGCCGGTGAAGGCCTCAAGCAGGAGCGCGATCAGGCCCGTGTGCAAGCCGCTGCTGTGGCTGCTGGCCACAAGGCCCGCTCGGACAAGATCCTGAGCACGCCGGCCGCTGTGCCAGGTGACGCATGCGCAAGCGCACAGGCCCGAGTGGCTGAGCTGCTGGCGTCCCGGAAGCCTGGAGAAGGCCAGTGATGCGCTGTCTACCCCTACTCTCGGCTGCGCTGGCGGCCGCTGTCCTCCTGGCTGGTTGCGGTGCGACGCCGCCGGCGAGGGTCGAGATCCAGCAGGTCAAGGTCGCTGTGCCGGTGCCCTGCGATGAGCCCGAGCCTGAGCGACCCAATATGCCGACCGAGCACCTGCCTGGCGACGCTGATGTGGATATGTATGTCCAAGCTGCCGGCGCCGAGATTGAGCGCCGGAAGGGCTATGAGATCCTGCTGCGGACGGCCCTGGCCAACTGCAAGCAGCCGCTCAAGTCCGTGGAAAAATGAAAGCCTCCCCTGGTGCTTCGGCACTGGGGGAGGCTTTTTTTTGGTGCCGACTTGATCTTTTGGGGTAACGGTTTATGCCGAGAGGCTCGCGTGAAGTTACATTGCCCCGGTTGTGACAGCAGCGCTGCAGCTCATTATGGCGAAACCCGAGGAGGTCCTTCCCACTCGAATGAGCTGAGCAGCTGATTCAATATCTCGACCATAGTACCTAGTGTGTCACTGCTAATGGAAACCCTTTGGTATGTCCCATCATCGATGGTGTAGCAAAGATGGCTGCCTTCGAGATTGCTAAGCCCCAAGAATCCATTAGTCTGCATTCTTATTCCTCTGTCTCTCTCCCTTGGACTGCCATAGCCGCGGGATCGATCTTCTATGTGTAGAGCTGAGTTCCGAATCTTTCGTATTGTTGGTAGATCTGTATAAAATTTGTCTTTAAGTGTTGTAACTGCCCCCGGTAAATTTGGATAGCTACATATCGCGTCCAAGAACTTCCCGAAGGAATCAACTGCATAGATGAATGAGTGAGCGTGAATGAAAGGGACCTTGTGTTTGTATGAACGAGGCACAATCCCAAGCTCTGTCTTGCGCCTTAAAATTCTCAGATCGCACTCTAGGCTGTAGCGGTCATAGTCTTGATGGTACTGATCACCAAATTCCTGCTTAACCAGCTCGCGCACTTCCTTACGAATTTCCCTGACCTTCTCCTGGTCATCATTGGACTCGATAGAGCTTGAAGAATTGGCTGCTTCAAACAAAGACAACGTGATAGACGCCTCAGCTACCTTATCCTCCATGTTGTACAACATCTGTTCTACTTCACGCGATATCTCTGGGTCAGGAAGTTGCAACCACGTTCCAGGGCGAATAATTGCAGGGATATAGATATTCAAAGCTCCTCCTATTAAAGGTTTGAATCAACGATAGCTTCTTTTCCGCCTATGAGTGAATGAGACTACAACCTTCTTGTCTATTTCTGCGACTATGTTGAACTACGGGCTGCTGGTGCGGTGGGGTAGGTTGGGGTTCTGATATTTATGCGGGTGTGCGCGGTTGCTATGTAACCTATTGATTGATAATAGGTATCAAGGATTGCAAAGCCGGTTAGCTCAGTTCCTGTGAAACAAAAAAAGCCTCCGACAGTGGAGGCTTTTTTGTGCTTTTGATGGCGTAGCTTTTGGCGTAAGTTTTTCGGAATCTGTATGTTCTTCAGAGGTGAAAAAACCAATGCATCATCGGCGTATGCGCCGAGAGGTCAGTCATGTCTGGGGAGTAGGGCAGCGACGGGGATTCTGTGCTTGTCTGGGTCATCGCTTCAGCGGTATGCAAAACATGGGGCGCCGCGCCGGTGCTGGGCGGGCGCCGAATGCTGCATTATCCGTGATGCCCAATAGCAGGGGGCATGGCTGTTTTTTGGCTATTTGGCAGAGGCCGTCTGCACGCCTTGCTCGGATTGAGAGCCAGAGCCTTGATCGTCGTCATGAATGGGGCGGTAGCCCGGGCCGAAGGACACATCGCCCAGCCTCCAGCCCGCGCGGCAACTGAAGGCTCCCCAGAAGCGCTTCAAGGTGTACCACTGCATGGCGATCAGGCCGCGCTCGTTGTCGGCATCGACCTCGGGGTCACTCACGCCCGTGGGGCGTAGTTCCTCGTCGTGATAGAGGGCGGTGCCGAACAACTGATCCCACCAGGGCAGAACTTGGCCGAAGTTGCAGTTGTGGCGCTCGGGGCGCTCGGCATCGCGCAGCATATGGTGGTTGCGGTGAAAGCGTGGGCCGACCAGCAGGCGCTCGCCCATTTGGCCCAGCCAGCCCAGACGCAGCGCTACATTGGCATGGGAGAAGTTCTGCACCAGCTCGCTGAGCAGACCCAGCATGGCGAACTCGGATGGCTCCACACCCATGGCCAGACCTACGCTGGCCAGCACAAAGCTTTGCAGCATGCCGTCCAGATAGTTGCTGCGGTCGTTGCTCCAGCAGCTCATCTGGCGCTGACTGTGGTGCATGCTGTGCATGGCCCACCACCAGGGAATGACGTGCTGGGCGCGGTGCATCCAGTAATACGTCAAGTCGTAGACGACGTAGTACACGGCAAACAATATATAGGGGTGGCCTTCAAACCAGGGCAGCCAGGCCTTGAGGCCGCTGGCCACCTCGGTGGCTGGCCCGCCGCCCAGCATATGGGCGACCGGCATGAGGATCAAAAAGCTGAACAGCGGAAACAGGCCCAGCAGCATGAGCAGGGTGTAGTTGCGGTCCACCGTGGTGTGGCGGCGGTCGGCCCAGCGTTCGGCGGGGATCAGGCTCTCCAGCGGCCGCATCACACAGCCGATCAGAAACAGCTGCAGCAGCGCGATCAGGATGCCAGCGGCTATCTCGCGCGGATCGCCCGCTGCCTCGGCAATATGGAGTGCGTTGACCACGGGAGTCACCGCATGCATGGATACCCAGTCAATGGCCAGCGCCCAGTGCTGGCTGAAGAAGTCCATCATATTGTTCTGCCCATTTATCGTCGGGCAGATTCTGGACCGGGAGTTTGTGGATTCTGTGGAGAGAAATACACCTCCGACGCTTGTCCATTGCTTGTGGACGCTGCCCCCAAGGAGCGTCTATTGCCTCGGGGCGGCCTGGCAGCAATAAAAAAGGGCCTGGTCCACCGGACCAGGCCCTTTCCGCAGTCGTGGGGCGACCGCCTTTTTTATTCTGCGTTCATCTGGCCTTCTTCGGCCACCGCCTCGGTGTCTTCCTCGGCGGGGGCTTCGAATTCGCCAGTCTTGACAGCCTGACGCACGGCCGCTTTTTCGCCAGCGGTGGCGAACTTGCTGAACTTGCCCAGCACGGGGATCAGCGAACCATAGATGCGTGGGTTGGCGGCCAAGATTTCGCGTTGTTCCAGGAAGTCGGCTTCACCCGTGAAGTTGCCCACCAGACCACCGGCTTCGCTGACCAGCAGAGAACCGGCAGCCACGTCCCAGATGGACAGGCCGGACTCAAAGAAACCGTCGGCAAAGCCGGCAGCCACATAGGCCAGGTCCAGGGCTGCGGAGCCGGGGCGACGCACGCCGGCGGTGCGCTGCATGACTTCGCCCAGCATCAGCATGTATTGCTTGAAGTTGTCGCCACGGCGGAAGGGGAAGCCCGTGGAGATCAGGCAATCACGCAGCTGGGTGCGCTTGGAGACGCGGATGCGGCGCTCGTTCAGATAGGCTCCGCGACCCTTGGTGGCCGTGAACAGGTCGTTGCGGCTGGGGTCATAGATCACTGCGTGCTCGATCTTGCCCTTGTAGGCCAGGGCGATGCTCACGCAGTACACGGGGAAGCCGTGGATGAAGTTGGTGGTGCCGTCCAGGGGGTCGATGATCCAGACATGGTCGGAGTTCTTGGCACCGTGTTCGCTGCCCGATTCTTCGGCCAGGATGGAATGCTGGGGGTAGGCGTTGAGCAGCGTCTCGATGATGATGCGCTCGGCCGCCTGGTCTACCTCGGTCACAAAGTCGTTCACCTGCTTTTGCGCAACGCGCACCGATTCCACATCCAGTGCGGCACGGTTGATGAGGGCGCCAGCGGCGCGAGCAGCCTTGATGGCCACGTTGAGCATGGGGTGCAGGGAGTTCGACATAAATTGTGAGTGCGTTGGCGATGCAGCCCGGAGCAAAACTGGGCTGAACTACGCGGGTAAGAACGTAAAAGCCGCGACCGGCGATGCGGGGCGGCGACAATGGGCGCAATTCTACCCAGGCTGCGCGTTTTTTGCTTGTTCGTCCCGGCGACCCGAGGGTCTTCTCTGCGGTGCTTGCGGATGTCAGAGAGAGCTGGCCGCGTAGTCTGCTGTCTTATCAAGGCCACAAGTGGGGCCTTTTGCATTGTTCTGCGTTGATGAAAACCCGATTCGTACTGATTGAAACCAGCCATGCCGGCAATGTGGGCGCGGCTGCCCGAGCGCTCAAGACCATGGGCTTCGACGACCTGGTGCTGGTGCGCCCACGCTACAAGAACGTGCTGCGCAAGGAAGAAACCATTCAGCGTGCCAGTGGCGCACTGGATGTGCTGGACAAGGCCCGCGTGGTCGACACCCTGGAGGAAGCCCTGGATGGCATCAGCCATATGTGCGCGACGGCAATGACGCCACGCGACTTCGGCCCGCCTACACGCACTCCGCGCGAGCATTTCGAGTTGCTCCTGAAAGGAGAGCTCGATGTGCGCTCTGTGTCTGAAGTAGACGCAGGTCTGACCGATAACCTGCCCACATCCGGTGCGGCCTGCAACCAGAAGGGCGTGGCATTTCTGTTCGGTTGCGAGCGCTTTGGCATGAGCAACGACGATGTCTATCGCTGTGATGTGGCGCTGTCGATTCCGTCCAATCCGCAGTTCGGTTCGCTCAATCTGGGCTCGGCCATTCAGGTCGTTGCCTATGACTGGCGCGTGGCACTGGGTGGTTTTCCCGTGGTGGAGCACACGCCTGAGGCGCATCGCGCCGACATGGCCCAGGTGCAGGGTATGCTGGGCCACTGGGAGCAGGCCCTGGCCCATATCGGCTTTCTGGACCCGGCAGCACCCAAGAAGCTCATGCCCAGGCTTAACCAGCTTTTCAACCGCGCGCAGCTGACCCAGGAAGAAATCCATATTCTTCGCGGTGTTGCCAAAGCCATGCTGCAGAGCCAGCCACCAACCCGCTAGACTTCACAAGCTAAACATTCCTCACGTTGTTATTTGATGCTTGATCGCCTGCGCTCCGACATCCAGTGCATTCTTGACCGCGACCCCGCGGCCCGCAGCACCTGGGAGGTCATCACCTGTTATCCGGGGCTGCACGCCATCTGGCTGCAGCGTCCTGCGCACTGGTGCTGGACGCATGGCTTCAAATGGCTGGGGCGCTTCATCTCGCACATGGGGCGCTGGTTCACCGGCATTGAAATCCACCCCGGTGCCGTCATTGGTCGCGAGGTCTTCATCGATCACGGCATGGGTGTCGTGATCGGCGAAACCGCGGTGGTGGGCGATGGCTGCACCATCTATCACGGTGTCACCTTGGGAGGTACCTCGCTCTACAAGGGCGCCAAGCGCCACCCTACGCTGGGCAAGAACGTGGTGGTCAGTGCCGGCGCCAAGGTGCTGGGCGGCTTCGAGGTAGGCGATGGTGCCAAGATAGGCAGCAATGCCGTGGTCATCAAGCCCGTGCCTGCAGGTGCGACTGCCGTGGGCATTCCGGCGCGCATCATTCCCAGCAAGACCGGGCATAGCGCCGATGTGACCGAGCATGAGTCGGCACCCAAGGTCGAGGCCAAGGCGCAAACGGCTGTCGTGATTGACGAGGATTGCGGCAAGAGCGGCTTCACCGCCTATGGCGTGACGGCCGAAGTCGACCCCGTGGCCCAGGCCATGCGCTCTCTGTCCGAAGGCGCTGCCGGCCATGAAAAGCAGATTGCACTGCTGTGGGCTGCCATCGAGAAGCTCTCGATTCAAGGCCATGTAAAGGACTGTGTGCCCTGCGAGTCCGAACGACCCGAGGCATTCCAGAAGGACAAGATCGATCAGATTCTGGGCAAGTAAACCCCAGGCGCTTGTCCATGGATCGCTTGATACTTCTGCTCTGCCAGTGAAAGCCAACGCCTGTCGTTGGCTTTTTTCATGGTGCTTGCCCGTAGTCGATTTGAGGGGCGAAAGCCCTGCCTGTCCGGCCGAGACTGCTTGCCAACTCAAACCCGAGGCAAGCAATGATGAATGTGGAACAGACCATGCAGCAGCGCCATTCGGTGCGTGCTTTTTTGCCAAGGAGGGTGGATGCGGCGCTGGTCAGGGATTTGCTGGCGCAGGCCGGACTTGCGGCTTCAGGCGGCAACCTCCAGCCCTGGCGCGTGATAGCGCTGACGGGGGACAGCCTTCAGGCCTTGCGCCAGGCCATGCCTGCGGCGACCCCCAACTCTGATCCGGCCCTGGTCTATCCACCTCAGCTGTGGGAGCCCTATCGCAGCCGCCGCTTTGACAATGGCGAGGATCTCTATCGTTCCATAGGCATGGGGCGTGAGGACAAGAGTGGGCGGCTGCTGCAGCTAGCCCGGAACACTCACATGTTTGGCGCACCTGTAGGCGTATTCGTCGCGGTCGAGAACCGCATGTTGCATGCGCAGTGGGTGGATCTGGGCATCTATCTGCAATCGCTGATGCTGCTGGCGACCGGAAAGGGGCTCGCCACCTGCGCCCAGGGCTTCTGGCGCAATTACAGCGATTTTGTGAGCCGGCATCTGGCGCTGCCGCAGGGCTACCAGATCGCTTTTGGCATGGCACTGGGCTATGAGGACAGCGCGGCACCCATCAACCAGTGGCGCTCCACCAGGGCAGAGCCCGGGGAATGGTGCGAGATGCGCGGGTTCGAATGAGCCTTGTCTTGATGCCGGTGCGGGCAGTCGCTTGACGCTTCTTCTTGCGTGGCAAGAAGGCGAGGACGAAGCGCAAGGCATCAAGCCGGGTGCCATGCAGGCAACCCGGCCGCTTCTTCAATGCCGACCGACTACTTCCACAGAGCGCACTTGCTCTCTTCCTTGGTGGTGAAGACCTGGTCGCCGGGCAGGGTCTTGAGCACCTTGAAGTAATCCCAGGCCTTCTTCGATTCGGCCGGTGCCTTGACCTGCAGCAGATACATATCGTGAGCGTAGCGGCCGTCGGGGCGGATCACGCCCTTGGCATAGAAGTCCGATAGCGGCGTGGCCTTGAAGCCGGCCATGATTTTGTCGGCATCCGTCGTGCCCAGCTTCTCGGCCAGCTTCAGATACTGCATGGCGGCCGAGTAGTTGGCTGCCTGCAGCGAGGTGGGCATCTTCTTGAACTTGGCAAAGAAGCGATCCGAGAACTTGCGGCTTTCGGGATTCAGGTCCCAATGCCAGCTGTCGGTGAACATCAGGCCTTCCGTGGCTTTGAGGCCCAGGCTGTGGATGTCGGAGCTGAACAGCAGCAGGCCGGCCAGCTTCATGGTCTTGGTCAGGCCGAACTCGCGTGCCGACTTGATGGCATTGATGGTGTCGCCACCTGCATTGGCCAGGCCCAGAATCTGGGCCTTGGAGTTCTGAGCCTGCAGAAGGAAGGAAGAGAAGTCGGCTGTGTTCAGCGGGTGCCTGACGTTGCCCTGCACCTTGCCGCCAGCGGCATTGACCACGCGGGTGGTGTCGGCTTCCAGCGCCTGGCCAAAGGCATAGTCGGCCGTCAGAAAGAACCAGCTCTTGCCGCCCAGCTCCACCACTGCCTTGCCCGTACCCTTGGCCAGCGCCACGGTGTCATAGGCATAGTGCACGAAATAGGGGCTGCACTGGTCGTTGGTCAGGGCCGAAGTGCCCGCGCCGTTGATGATGTAGACCTTTTTCTTCTCATCGGCTACCTTGCCCATGGCCAGACCTGCACTGGAGGTGGTGCCGCCGATCAGCATGTTCATGCCCTGGGTGTCGAACCACTCGCGTGCCTTGCTGGCCGCGATATCGGCCTTGTTCTGGTGGTCGGCCGTCAGCACCTCGACGGGCTTGCCCAGCAGCTTGCCGCCAAAGTCGTCCACGGCCATCTGCACGGCCATGGCTCCGCCCTTGCCGTCCACATCGGCATAGAGGCCCGACATATCGGTGATGAAGCCGATGCGAATCTTGTCCTGCGCCTGAGCGCCTGCAGCGGTCAGCAGGCATCCCAGTGCCAGCGTCAATGTTCTTGGGGAAAAAGCGGTAGCGGAGCAAACAGAGCGAGGCTTCATCAGAGTCATCTCCTGAGGTGGTGAGTACCCAGTCACTGCGACGGGCAGCCAGCATGGTCGCAGTTGGAGCAGGGCGCGCCATCAGGGCAAGCACCGGGGCGGCTGCGACAAGGTATCCACGGCGACTCGGGAAAATGCCGCAAGCTCCTACACTGCACACCAGCGATTTAGGAAAGTAGAAGAGATGGATATTCGTCAAGCATTGCAGCAGCGTCGTTCGGTGCGCGCTTTTCTGCCGCAGGCCGTGGCTGCTGCCACGTTGCGGGACTTGCTGGAGACCGCAGCACAGGCGCCGTCCGGCGGCAATATGCAGCCCTGGCGTGTGACCGCAGTGGGCGGACAGGCGCTCAAGGATCTGTGCGCCAGGGCCAGGGAGACCGAGGCCGTGCAGCGCCCCGGCTTGTCCTATCCACCCGGTTTGTGGGAACCCTACCGCAGTCGCCGCTTTGGAAACGGCGAAGATCTTTACCGCGCAATCAATATCGGTCGAGAGGACAAGGCAGCACGTCTGGCCCAACTGGCCAAGAACGGCCAGATGTTCGGTGCGCCCGTGGGCATTTTCGTGGCCGTGGAGGAGCGCATGGGCTATGCGCAATGGGTGGATCTGGGCATCTATCTGCAGTCCTTCATGCTGCTGGCCGTGGAGAAAGGTCTGGCCACCTGTGCCCAGGGCTTCTGGCGCATGTACAACGACATGCTGATCGAACAGCTGGCATTGCCGGATGGCTACCAGATTGCCTTCGGCATCGCCCTGGGCTACGAGGATGTCAGCGCGCCCATCAACCAGTGGCGCGCAAGCCGTGCTGCCAGCAATGAATGGCTGGTGTTGCAGGGGCTGGATTGAACGGCGGATTAGACGCTTGAGGGTCAGGATAGTTAAACAGCTTCAAGAGTGCGCAAATTGTGGCAAAACCAGCCTATACTGCGTGCAGCTCCGGGGTGTGCGAAAGCGCTGAGATGCCAGTCACTGTGAAAACAGTGCAGGCGAACCCGACGAACTTGATCCGGTTCATACCGGCGGAAGAAGAGCGGGACCCTGACGCAGGGCCGATGGATTGACAGGGCAACTGGCGCGAGTGCCAACCCTGAAAGCCATAGGCACAGCAAACCCCAGGCGCCTCGCGCACTGGGGTTTTGTCTTTTCTGGACAGCCGGTGCGTGAAGAACCAGGCCGAAATTGCAGAATTTCGGCGGCACAGGCCGGATACCCCATAGCGGGCCGGGCCCGTGCAGGGCAAGATCAGAGCAGGGCCGCACTCCACGGAGCGTTTGATGCACTTCAACCGCTTTGAGGAGACTGCGATGAACGCCCCTGATTCCATTTTTACGCCTGCTGCAGGTCATGCCCCCGATGCCGCCCGTTTTGCCGAGCTGCTGGCACAGTCGCGCCAGCCGTTTCCCGCATCGACCAAGAGCTATCTGAGTGGCGCGCTGCATCCGCAGCTGCGTGTGCCGGTCCGCGATATTGCGCTCACCAATGGAGAGCAGGTCAGCGTCTACGACACCTCGGGTCCCTATACCGACCCCGCCGTACAGATCGACGTGCGCCAGGGCTTGCCCAGCGTGCGAGGTGCCTGGATCGAAGCGCGCGGCGACAGCGAATACTACGTGGGTCGCCTGCGTGTGGCGCTGGACGACGGCGGCAAGCGCGGCGAGGAAGATGCACGCGTGGACCAGTTGCGCGCCGAGGCGGCCGCGCTGCAGCGCCAGCCGCGCCGTGCCAAATCTGGCCAGAACGTGACCCAGATGCACTATGCCAAGCGCGGCATCATCACGCCCGAGATGGAGTATGTGGCCCTGCGTGAAAACGGTCGCCGTGAATGGATGGCGCAGTACCAGCAGGACGCGGCGCGCGAGCTGCGCCTGGCCGGCAACAGCCTGGGCGCAGCGATCCCGAAGATCATCACACCCGAATTCGTGCGCGACGAAGTGGCGCGCGGCCGCGCCATCATTCCGGCCAATATCAACCACCCTGAAATCGAGCCCATGGCCATCGGCCGCAATTTCAAGGTCAAGATCAACGCCAACATCGGCAACTCGGCCGTGACTTCCAGCATCGAGGAAGAGGTGGAAAAGCTGGTCTGGGCCATTCGCTGGGGGGCGGACAATGTCATGGACCTGTCCACCGGCAGGAACATCCACACCACGCGCGACTGGATTGTGCGCAACTCGCCCGTGCCCATCGGCACCGTGCCCATCTACCAGGCGCTGGAAAAGGTCGGCGGCATTGCCGAGGATCTGACCTGGGAGATCTTCCGTGACACCCTGGTCGAGCAGGCCGAGCAGGGCGTGGACTACTTCACCATCCACGCCGGCGTGCGCCTGGCCTACATCCACCTCACGGCCCAGCGCCGCACCGGCATCGTCTCGCGCGGCGGCTCCATCATGGCCAAGTGGTGCATGGCTCATCACCGCGAGAGCTTCCTCTACGAGCATTTCGAGGATATCTGCGACATCATGAAGCAGTATGACGTGAGCTTCTCGCTGGGCGATGGCCTGCGTCCCGGCTGCGCCAGCGATGCCAACGACGATGCCCAGTTTGCCGAACTGGCCACGCTGGGCGAGCTGACGCAGATCGCCTGGAAGCACGATGTGCAGACCATGATCGAAGGCCCCGGCCATGTGCCCATGCACATGATCCAGCAGAACATGACCGAGCAGCTCAAGCATTGCCACGAGGCTCCGTTCTACACCCTGGGCCCGCTGACCATAGACATCGCCCCCGGCTACGACCATATCGCTTCGGCCATCGGCGCGGCCATGATCGGCTGGTTCGGCACGGCCATGCTGTGCTATGTCACGCCCAAGGAGCATCTGGGTCTGCCCGACCGCGACGACGTCAAGCAGGGCATCATCGCCTACAAAATTGCGGCCCATGCCGCCGATGTCGCCAAGGGCCATCCGGGCGCGCGTTCGCGTGACGATGCCCTCTCCCAGGCGCGCTTCGATTTCCGCTGGCAGGACCAGTTCAACCTGGGACTGGATCCCGACACGGCCCAGGCCTACCACGACGAAACCCTGCCCAAGGACAGCGCCAAGGTGGCCCATTTCTGCTCCATGTGCGGACCCAAGTTCTGCTCCATGAAGATCACCCAGGAAGTGCGCGACTTTGCCAAGCAGCAAGGCGTGAGCGCCGAGAACAGCATTGCCGTGGGCATGCAGGCCAAGGCGGCGGAGTTCAATCAGGCGGGCGGCGATTTCTACATTCCCATCGTCAATGCATCGACCGACACCACGGCACGTTGACCTGAGCTGAAGCCGGGCTGCGGCGCTTGTGCATCAGGCGCTTTCGCCCGTCGCCATGAAAAAAGGCAGGCACGAGGGCCTGCCTTTTTGTTCCGTAATGGAGCAGAGTCTGCGGCGTTCGGCTTGGAAAGGGTCGCTGGGGACGCCGCCCGTCAGGTCCATCTCGATAAGGCGCAAATATCGCGATGTAAGTTTGTTACGGGTTGAAGCCTGGAGCTGCTGGAACTGCTGCCATGAAAAAACGGACAGCTGCCGCGGCTTGCTGTCCGTTGTTCCGATGCGGGGCGTATGCCTCGCGGGTTCAAGTCACCGCCAGTACTGGCATTTGCTTTCCGCCTTGGTGGTCCAGATCTGCTCGGCAGGCAGCTTCTTGATGATCTTGTAATAGTCCCAGGTGCCCTTGGATTCGGCCGGCGACTTGACCTGCATCAGGTACATATCGTGCACATAGCGGCCGTCTTCGCGGATGTAGCCCTGGCCGAAGAAGTCGTCGATCTTGGTGCTTTTCAAGGTGGCCATGACCTTGTCGGCATCGAGCGTGCCGGCTTTTTCCACGGCCTTGAGGTAGTTCATGGTGGCCGAGTAGTCGGCAGCCTGGATCTCGCTGGGGCGGCGCTGGGTCTTGGCCATGAAGGCGTCGGCAAACTTGCGCGAGCCATCGTTCATGTCCCAGTACCAGGGGGCGGTGAACTGCATGCCTTCGGTGTTCTTCAGGCCCAGGCTGTGGATGTCGCTGAAGAAAACCAGCAGGCCGGCCAGCTTCATGTTCTTGGTGACGCCGAATTCCTTGGCCGCCTTGATGGAGTTGATGGTGTCTCCGCCGGCATTGGCAAGGCCCAGGATCTGCGCCTTGCTGTTCTGGGCCTGCAGCATGAAGCTGGAGAAGTCGCTGGCGTTGAGCGGCGTCTTGACCGAGCCCAGCACCTTGCCGCCACGCGCTTCGATGATCTTGCTGGTGTCGGCTTCCAGTGCATGGCCGAAGGCATAGTCGGCCGTCACAAAGAACCAGTTCTTGCCGCCGGTGTCCACCACGGCTCCGCCCGTGCCCTTGGCCAGGGCCACGGTATCGAAGGCGTAGTGCACGGTATAGGGGCTGCATTGCTCGTTGGTCAGTGCCGAGCTACCCGCGCCATTGTCGATAAAGACCCGCTTTTTCTCCTGCGCGACCTTGGCCATGGCCAGGGCGGTGGCGGAGTTGGTGCCGCCGAACACCAGGCTGATGCCTTGCGTGTCTATCCATTCGCGGGCCTTGCTGGCCGCGATATCGGCCTTGTTCTGGTGGTCGGCCGTCAGCAGCTCGATGGGCTTGCCCAGTACCTTGCCGCCAAAGTCGTCAATTGCCATCTGTATGGCAACGGCACCGTTCTTGCCTTCCACATCGGCATAGAGGCTGGACATGTCGGTGATGAAGCCGATCTTGACTTTTTCCTGTGCCATGACGGGGGCCGCGAAGGCCGCCGTCAGGGCGAGAGCCAGCAGGCAGGCAGAGGGCGCAGACTGGGACAAGCGATGCATGGAGTCTCCTGAAAATTATGAGAAATGTGGAGAGAGCGTGCAGCGTCCGGGCGGCGGGTGGCCGCTGTCGCTGCATCGCAGCAAACATGCTAGGGGCGGCGATTGCGTCTGGCATCGGGGCAAGCACTTGCGGGAAATCCCAAGGGATACACCAGCTTTGATAGCTGCTAGCGCTTGTTGTCCATGGATTTCATATTGATTTATTGCTGAAGTCCATGAATGAAAGGCGCAAAGTGCTTTTATTCTGATAGCGATTGCAGCGAGATACCCGCAGCAGCCATGCCACGTGAGCGCCATGAAAAAAGCAGCCCGGAGGCTGCTTTGGTGGACGTTTTGGCAGGGATTGCACCTGGTGCTGCAGGCTATGCAGTGCGCGGTGCGCGAATCGCGGTCTTGGGGCGAAAGGCCTTGCAGATCTCGTCATGGGTTTCGAGATAGGGGCCGCCGATCAGGTCGATGCAATAGGGCACGGCGGCAAAAATGCCATTGACCTTGGATTTGCCGTCGGCGTCCTTGAGGCCTTCCAGCGTCTCGGCAATCGCCTTGGGCTGGCCCGGCAGATTGATGATCAGGCTGCTGCCGCGTATCACCGCCACCTGGCGCGAGAGTAAGGCCGTGGGCACAAAAGCCAGGCTGATCTGGCGCATCTGCTCGCCAAAGCCCGGCATTTCCTTGTGGGCCACGGCCAGGGTGGCCTCGGGCGTCACATCGCGCAGCGCGGGGCCGGTGCCGCCGGTGGTCAGCACCAGGCTGCAGCCTGCATCGACCAGCTCGATCAGCGTCGCGCTGATGCCGGCCTGCTCGTCGGGAATCAGGCGCGGCTCGAACTGGATGGGGTTCTTGAGCGCGCGGCTCAGCCATTCCTGGAGCGCGGGCAGGCCCTTGTCTTCATAGACGCCGCTGCTGGCGCGGTCGCTGATGGAGACAATGCCGATCTTCACGGCATCGTGAAGATATACGGGCGCATCACTCATCGCCGTCATCCTCGGCGCTCGCACCGGCCTTGCCGGCGCTGGCCAGTTGCTCACGCACCAGCTGGAACAGGTCGCGGTAGGCGCGGCCCTTGCTGACTTCCTTGGGCTCGGCATCGGGGCCGGCGGCAGCGGCCGCTGCGGCGGCTTGCTCCTTGGCCTTGTCGATGTCCTTGCGCGACTGGCGGATCAGCGAGCGCAGTTGCTGCACATCGGTGCCGGGGAAATGCTCCAGCCAGATGGACAGTGCCGCTTCCTCGACGATCAGGCGGTCGCGCCATTGCTCGGCCACCTGCAGCGACATTTTTTCGCTGGCCGAGCCATTGCGCTGCTCGTCCAGTGCCTGCTTGACGGCCGCGACCTGTTCCGGCGTCAGCTTGCGCATGAGCTTGCCGACATATTGCATCTGGCGGCGCTTGCCTTCGAAGTTGGTGATGCGCTTGGCTTCGGCCAGCGCGTCGATCAACTGGTCGGACAACTGCAGGCGCTTGAAGAGGTCGCTGCGCAGCGTCATCAGCTCCTTGCCCAGATCCTGCAGCGCATCACTTTCGCGCTTGAGGTCGGTCTTGGTGGAGTCGTAAGTGCCTTTGAGTTCGGCCTTCAGCTCAAGGTCCAGCTCGCTGCCTTCGGCAACGAACTTTCCGCGAACAAAATAGCCTTTGGTGGGTTTGCGTGACATGGTAAGGGGGCAATATCGGTGGCAGCGCAGAGGGCGCCGCAGTGGCGGCTATCATATCCGCCGCTATGAAAAAACCTCGCTCCAGCAATACAAGCACTTCCAGTGCACAGGCCCAATCCGCACCGCAAGCCGGTTTCAGCTTCAGCCAAGCCTTTTTCGAGGGGCTGGTGGACCAGGCTTTGCAGCATGCCAAAAAGCTGGGTGCGACGGACGCCGGCGCCGAGGCTTCCGAAGGCTGCGGCCTGTCGGTCAGCGTGCGCAAGGGCCAGCTGGAGACCGTGGAGCGCAACCGCGACAAGTCGCTGGGCGTGACCGTCTATCTGGGCCAGCGCCGGGGCAATGCCAGCACCTCGGACTTCTCCGAAGCCGCCATCAAGCAGACCGTGCAGGCTGCCTATGACATCGCCCGCTTCACCGCAGAAGACCCGTTTGCCCGCCTGCCAGACAGCGCAGATATCGCGCTGCCCGGCACGCACCGCGATCTGGATCTGTTCCATCCATGGGATATCACCAGCGAAGCCGCTGCGGAGATGGCGCTGCGCTGCGAGGAGGCCGCCTTCAAGACCCACCGCCGCGTGAGCAACAGCGAAGGTGCGGGCGTCTCGGCCCAGCAAAGCCATTTCTTCACGGCCCATACCAACGGTTTTCGTGGCGGCTACGCCAGCTCGCGCCACAGCATGTCGGTGGCGCCCATCGCCAAGCTGCCCGGCAAGAATGGCGAGATGCAGCGCGACTACTGGTACAGCTCCATGCGCAATGCTGCCGATCTGGCCTCGCCAGAGGCCGTGGGCCGCTACGCCGCAGAGCGCACACTGAGCCGTCTGGGCAGCCGCAAGATCCCGACCACCGAATGCCCGGTGCTGTTCGAGTCTCCGCTGGCCGCCGGCCTGCTGGGCAGCTTTGTGCAGGCCGTCAGCGGCAGCGCGCTCTATCGCAAGAGCACGTTCTTGCTCGACTCCATGGGCAAGCCCATCTTCCCCAAGCACATCGATGTCGAGGAAGACCCCTTTGTCCTGGGCGGCAAGGGCAGCTCGCCCTTTGACGAAGAGGGCGTGCGCGTGCAGGCTCGCAAGGTGGTCGATGCCGGTCGCGTGGAAGGCTATTTCCTGTCCAGCTACTCGGCGCGCAAGCTGGGCATGAAGACCACGGGCAATGCCGGCGGCTCGCACAATCTGGTCATGACTTCGCGCCGCACCAAGGCGGGCGATGATCTGGATGCCATGCTCAAGAAGCTGGGTACGGGCCTGTTCGTGGTCGAGCTGATGGGCCAGGGCGTGAACTATGTGACCGGCGACTATTCGCGCGGCGCCAGCGGCTTCTGGGTGGAGAACGGCGAGATCGCTTTCCCCGTGGACGAAATCACGATCGCGGGCAACCTCAAGACCATGTTCAAGGGCATAGAGGCCATCGGAGCCGATGCCTATAACTATGGTGCCAAGACCGTGGGCTCCATGCTGATCAATCGCATGAAGGTGGCTGGCAGCTGATCGCTGTCGGTCGCTCCATGAAAAAAAGCAGCCCGGTGGCTGCTTTTTTTCATTTCTGCATCAGCTCTCGGCTGCGGCCTGAACTATGCAGTGCGAGAGTTTCTCGAAATGCTTGTGGGCATCGGCACTGAGCTCGATCTGCTTGCGTCTGGCATCCTCGGTATCGGCCAGCAGGATCCAGCCTTTCTGGCGCATGGATTTCAGACGGGTGTGAATCGTGGCCGGAGACCCCAGTTCACGCTGGGCCATCAGATCCCGGACGCAAAGACGCTCCTGGCGCGTGCCGGCATTGGCGATTTGCTCCAGCAGGCGTTCCTCCAGTGGATCCAGTGCGGGCAGCACTGGCAGGTTGCGGATGGTCGCTGCCAGGTGCAGAAAGCGTAAATAGATATCGGCAGACAGGGACTTTGGCATGAGAAGGCAAAAACAGGCGACGCGCCGCTAACGAAGAGCGAATAAACGGCACTCATAATACTGTGCAGACAGTGAACAAGCTCGGCGGCAGCGCATGAAGAACATTTGGACGCAATTTTCGGTGGCGGTTATCACGGCTTTGCTGTTCCTGGCGATGCTGGCTCTTAATCAGTGGATTTTCTCCGAACTGGAATTTGTCAGGGGCGTCAACTGGATTTACCTGCCTGCAGGCGCTCGTCTGCTTTGTACCCTGCTTTTTGCGGAGGCGGGCGTGGTCGGGCTTTTTGCCGTGTCATGGCTGGTCTGCAACTTCTACTTTTTCCCGGATGACTGGCTGCGGGCATTTGCGGGCGGCATCATGGCCACGCTTGCCCCTTATGGCACCTATTGCGCAGCTCGCAAATGGATGGGGCTCGGGCGATCTCTCAGTGATCTCACGCCGCGTCGCCTGCTGTGGCTCAGTGTGATCTACGGACTGAGCAATGCCTTGCTGCACCAGGCCTGGTCCGTCGTCATAGGGGATGGTTTTCAGATGGACCAGCTTCTGGTGATGATTCTGGGCGACTTCAGCGGCACTTTGATCGTCCTGTATGTATTCAAGGCCTTGCTCATGCTGCCGATCAAAATGGACCGGTATCTGCTCAAGTAAGACCGTTTGCAGTCCCGGTGTTCGATTTGACCGCTTTCGCAGCCAGCCATGACTGATGGCAAGTCATACTAGGGGGCTTGATCTAGAAAATCCAATATCAGTTGTCAGTGTCATGAGTTCTGCATCCTCACCCACCTCCGGCATGAGCCGTCCGGACTGGCTCAGCGCCATCATCGTCATCGTGGTCTGGGGTCTTAATTTCGTGGTCATGAAGTGGGGGCTGGCCAAGCTCTCGCCCCTGCTGCTGTGCGCGCTGCGCTTTGCCGCGGCATCGCTGCCATTTCTGCTGTTCGTGCGTCCGCCCAAAAATCTTTCCTGGGGTCTGCTGGCCGCCTACGGTCTGGTGCAAGGGGTCGGGCAGTTCGGCCTGCTGTTCACCGGCATGAAGCTGGGCATGCCTGCCGGCATGGCATCCGTGGTGCTGCAGACCCAGGCCTTCATCACCATGCTGCTGGCGGCTGCGTTCTTGCACGAGAAACCGCAGCGCTGGCAATGGCTGGGTCTGCTCATCGCTCTTGCCGGACTGCTGCTGATCGGTGCAGCCCATGGTGAGGGGGCATCGGATATGACGCTGATCGGTTTTGTGCTGACCGTGGGCGCCGCTGCCATGTGGGCCGGCTCGAACCTGCTGACGCGGATGGCGGCCAAGCAAGGCTCGTATGAGCCGGTGTCCTTCATCGTCTGGACCAGCGTCTTCCCCATGCTGCCGCTGCTGTTGCTGTCCCTGTGGGTGGATGGCGCGGATTCGGTGGCTTCGCAGCTGCAGTCCATAGGCTGGAGCGAGCTTGGGGTGATCGCCTATCTGGCTTTTCTGTCCACCTTGCTGGGCTATGGTCTGTGGACGCGGTTGCTGCAGCGCTATGCGGCCAGCACCGTGGCACCTTTGTCGCTGCTGGTGCCGGTGATCGGTCTGCTGTCGGCCATGCTGCTGCTGGGAGAAGCCCCCAATGGCCTGCAATGGCTGGGTACGCTGGGCGTTCTGCTGGGCATGGTGGTCAACCAGTTTGGCGGCAAATGGCGGCGCTGAGACACCGGCTGGCTGATAGCAGGGCACACCGCTGCTCTGCCGCAGCAGCCTGTGACTGCCCGGCAGAGCACTTTGCCAGCGCAGCACAGGCTCGCAAGTCAATAGCGGTTGTCGATCGAAGTTTTTTTGAACACTCGGCCTGAATCACGAATATTGAATCTCGTTTTCGTCATTATTATTGCCGGCATCCAGATAAAAGCATGACTTTTCCATTCCGGATTCGAGCCGGCCTGGGATGCGAATATGCAAAGGAATAATGATGCGAGAGGGAGATATTGGCGCGATGCCTCCTGAGCTGCAGCTGGCCCAGCTGCAGGCCTTGGACAGGGTAATGGCCATGGCTGAATTTGGCCTGGATGGGGCGTTGCACCGTGCCAATGACAACTATCTGCAGCTCATGGGCTTTACGCGTGAGCAGTCTCTGGGTCGCCCACATCGCAGTTTTTGCTCTGCGCGTCTGGCCGACAGTGCCAGGTATCGGGAAATCTGGACGCATCTGTGTGCAGGCAATGCCTACTCCGGAGTGGTGGAGCGACTACGCAGCGATGGCAGCAGTTGCTGGCTGGAGGCTACCTATTCACCGGTGATGGATGCCCAGGGCCGGGTGATGCATATTCTGAAGATCGCTACCGACGTCACGCAGCGGCGCGCCCGGGAGCAGGCGCAGCAGGAGCACCTGCGTCGCTTGTCCCTGGTGGCCGATGCCTCCGATACGGCAGTGGTCATCAGTGATGGAAGCTCACGCATCGTGCATGTCAACGGCGGCTTTACGCGCATGTTCGGCTGGCACTCCGAGGAGGTCGCGGGACGCATGCCGATTGCCCTGCTGGCTCCCCAGGTGTCCGAGGCTTCGGTGGATCTGTACCGTTCGGAGCTGCGCGCCGGCCAGCCCGTGGGGCGCGAGGAAATAGTGGTCGGCAAGAACGGTCAGCGCTACTGGGCCAAGGTCATCAGCAACCCCATCCTCGACGCGGACGGGCACTGGCAATACACGGTGTCGATGCTGACCGATATCACGCGTTCCAAGATGCATGAGGCCTTGCAGCACCGCGTGCTGGAAGCCATGGCACGCGAGCGGCCGCTGGTGGAGGTGCTGGAGATGGTGTGCCTGGAGGTCGAGAGGATTGCTCCGGAGGTGACGGCATCGATTCTCGAGGTGGATGCCCAGGGGCTGCTTCACCCGCTGGCCGGGCCAAGCCTGCCCCAGTCCTATTCGGCGCTGATCGAGGGGCTGGCCATAGGTCCTAACGTGGGTTCGTGCGGCACAGCAGCCTGGCGCAACGCGCCGGTGCTGGTGGACGATATTGCAAAAGACCCGCTGTGGGCGGATTTCAAGCACCTGATCCTGCCGCTGGGGTTCAAAGCCTGCTGGTCCACTCCCATCTGCAACAGTGGCGGCAAGCCGATCGGTACTTTCGCGTTCTATTACCGGGAGCAGCTGACCGGGGATGCCTCGGCTTTTCACCAGCAACTGGTGGATGCCTGCATTCATCTGTGCGCCCTGGCGCTGGAGCGTGAGCTGTCGCGCGCGCGCATTCGTCAGCTGGCTTTCTACGACGGCCTGACCGGATTGCCCAATCGAAGTCTGCTGCAGGCCAAGGCCGATCAGGCGATTGCGTCGGCTGCCGGCAATGACGAGCAGTTGGCGGTGCTGTTCATCGATCTGGACCGGTTCAAGCAGGTCAATGACTCTCTGGGTCATCCTGTCGGGGATGAATTGCTGCGCAATGTCGCGACGCGATTACAGCGCGTGCTGCGCAGTTCCGATATTGCCGGGCGTTTGTCGGGTGACGAGTTTGTTGCCGTGCTGCCGCAATGCGATGCGGAGCATGTGGCCAATACCATCGAACGCCTGCAGGAGTTGCTGTCAGAGCCTCTGAATATTGCCGACACCTCGCTGACCATATCCGCCAGCGTGGGCATTGCAATGTTTCCCATGGACGGCAGGGATATGGAGACCCTGGTGCATCGTGCCGACATGGCCATGTACCAGGCCAAGAGCAAGGGGCGCGGCCGTTTCTGTTTCTTCAGCAGCGAAATGAACCGCTTGGCCCAGGAGCGCCTGGCATTGGAGACTGCACTGCGCAAGGCGCTCAAAAGCGGCGGCCTGCGTCTGCACTATCAGCCTCAGATCGAAATGGCCACCGGCCGTCTGTATGGCGTGGAGGCCCTGGCGCGCTGGACCCATGCCGAGCTGGGCGAGATTTCGCCTGCCCGCTTTATCCCGCTGGCAGAAGAGTGCGGGCTGATCGCCGATCTGGGAAGCTGGGCACTGGAAGAAGCCTGTCGCCAGTTGTCGCAGTGGCGGGCCAGGGGGATGGAAGTTCCCGCGGTATCGGTCAATCTGTCGCCATCGAGCTTTCACAATCTGGATTTGCCTCGGATGATCGCCGACACGCTGGACCGAAACGATCTGGTGCCGCAGGACCTGACCCTGGAGCTGACGGAAAGCATTTTGCTGGACACCAACCCCAGCACCATGAAGACCATAGACGAGGTGCATGCGCATGGCGTGCGCCTGTCCATGGATGATTTCGGCACCGGCTACTCCAGCCTCAGCTATCTGCGCCGCCTGCCGGTCAGCGAACTCAAGCTGGATCGCAGCTTCGTGGCCGATCTTGAACATGACGAGGCGGCTCGGGCGTTGAGCAGTGCTATTTTGGGCATTGGCAAGAGTCTGCACCTGACCGTGGTGGCGGAAGGAGTGGAGACGCCAACGCAGAGCGTGATGCTGTGCGAGCAGGGCTACCCGGTGGCGCAAGGCTTTCTGTTCGCCCGGCCGCTGGCACCGAAGGAGTTTGAGCATTGGCTGGCCGCCAACCCGCCGACCGCGCCAGGCGCCGTCGCCGCATGAACTTGCGGTGCAGAGGTTCGGCACAGAGCGCTCCAGCAGCGATGACTTGATGTGCAGATGTGGCTGAGAGGCCACGCGCATTGTGATGCGACCGAGGTTTGGGCGGCTCTGCGACATTTCCATCAGGATATGCGGGCATGGTTGCAACTTCTGCACGGTGCTTCAAGGCTTCAGTAGGCGGCTCCTGGCAGTGCCGGGGCCGCCACCGTGGAGCCGGCAAACTGGGTACGTAGCTTGCGCGCGGCATTCACGAACATCAGCACATCCACGCCCACGGCCACAAAGCTGCAGCCGAGCTGAAGGTAGCGCTGTGCCAGCGCGGGGTCCGAGGTCAGCGTACCTGCAGCCTTGCCGCTGGCAACAATGGTCCGCATCGCTGCCTCGATGGCAGCCTGCACCTCGGGGTGGCCGGGGTTGCCGCGGTGGCTCATGGAGGCAGCCAGGTCGGCCGGGCCTATGAAGACGCCGTGCACGCCGTCCACGGCGCAGATGGCTTCGAGATTTTTCAGGGCCGTGGTGGTCTCGGCCTGCACCAGCAGGCAGACCTCGTCGTCGGCCACATTCAGATAGTCGGCGCGGCTGCTCCACTGAGAGGCACGTCCCACGGCACTGCCGACGCCGCGCACGCCCAGGGGCGGGTATTGCGTGGCGGCCACGATGGCCTGGGCCTGGTCTGCCGTGTCCACCATGGGCACGAGCAGTGTCTTGGCGCCAATGTCCAGCATCTGCTTGATCAGGGCCGTGCTGCCTTCCACGACTCGCACCACCGGCTGGGCGCCGTGCGGCGCCACGGCCTGCAGCGCACCCAGCGTGCTGCGCAGATCGTTGGGCGCATGCTCGCCGTCGATCAGCAACCAGTCATAGCCTGTGGTGGCGGCCGCTTCGGCCAGGTAGGGGGCGGCCATGGACAGCCATAGCCCGACCTGGGGCTGGCGTGCGGCGATGGCGGTCTTGAAGGGGTTCAGTGCGGGCATGAGGGTCTCGATTCAGTGAAAGGGCTGAGTGCCGGTGAATAGGCGTGGCGCCTGTAACTGGCGCGGCACAAGCCAGAGACGCCAAGCAAGGGTCTGGGCTGGCCGCGCAGCGCCTCAGGGAGGTGTCCTGCATTCAATCCAATCCACCTTGGCAGACGTATTTGGTGTGCAGGTAATCGTCGAGCCCGTGGGTCGAGCCTTCGCGGCCGTAGCCTGACTCCTTGACACCGCCAAAGGGCGCGGCCTCGGCGGCCAGAGCGCCTTCGTTGACGCCCACGATGCCCGACTCCAGGGCATCGGCGACACGCCAGATGCGACGTATGTCCTGACTGTAGAAATAGGCGGCCAGACCGAACGGCGTGTCGTTGGCGGCGGCGATGACCTCGGCCTCGTCGTCGAACACGGTCAGCGGAGCCACCGGGCCGAAGGTTTCTTCGCAGGCGCAGGCCATGGAGGCCGTGGCGCCCGAGAGCACGGTGGGGGCGTAGTAGGTGGGGCCCAGTTCCGTCAGGCGCTTGCCGCCGGTGAGGACCTTGGCGCCCTTGGTCACCGCGTCCTCCACATGGCGGGCGATCTTCTCGACCGCACGGTCATTGATCATGGGGCCGATCTGCGAGGCCGGGTCGCTGGCCGGGCCCACGTGCAGGGCTGCCACGCGGGCGCTGAGTTGCTGGGCAAAGGCCTCGTACACGGTGCGGTGCACAAAGACGCGATTGGGGCAGACGCAGGTCTGGCCGCCGTTGCGGAACTTGGCGGCCATGAAGCCGTCCACGGCGGCTGCCACATCGGCATCCTCGAAGACGATAAAGGGCGCATTGCCGCCCAGTTCCAGCGAGAGCTTTTTGAGCGTGTCGGCGCTGCGGCGTGCCAGATGCTTGCCCACGGGCGTGGAGCCTGTGAAGGTGATCTTGCGCACGCGGCTGTCATCCAGCCATTGATCGACCACCTCGGGCGTGCGCTCACGCGAAGCCGTGACGATGTTGAGCACACCGGCCGGCACGCCGGCTTCGTGCGCCAGCAGCACCAGAGCCAGCGAGGTCAGCGGCGTGTCCTCGGCCGGCTTGCAGACCACGGTGCAGCCCGCAGCCAGCGCGGGTGCGATCTTGCGCGCGATCATGGCGGCCGGGAAGTTCCAGGGCGTGATGGCGGCGACCACGCCAACGGGTTCGAGCAGGGCGAACATGCGCCGGCCCGGCACGGGCGCTGGGATGACTTCGCCATTCATGCGCGTGGCGGCCTCGCCGAACCATTCGATATAGCTGGCTGCATAGGCCACTTCGCCCTTGCCCTCGGCCAGCGGCTTGCCCTGCTCCAGCGAGATCAGCGTGCCCAGATCGTCCTGATGGGCCAGTACCAGATCGTTCCAGCGCTTGATGATGGCAGCGCGCTGCTTGGCCGGCAGCTTGCGCCAGGCGGGCAGGGCGGCCTGGGCGGCGTCCACGGCGGCGTGCGCATCGGCCGCACCTGAATCTGGCACGCTGGTGATGGTGTTGCCCGTGGCCGGATCGGTCACGGCAAAGCTGGCGCCGTTGGCAGCAGGCATCCAGACACCGGCGATGAAGTTGGCGCTGCGCTGCAGTTCGGTGCGTTGCAGTCTGAGTGGCGTGGCGTTCATGGTGAAAATCGCAGAAAGTGAAGATTGGATATGGGCGGGAAGCTCTGGAAGATGCGTTTTCCTCAGCTCACGATGCCCAGATGCCAGGGCACGAATTCATGGTCGCCCAGTCCCAGGGCTTCGCTCTTGGTTGGCTCGCCGCTGGCATGGTGCAGGATCTGCTCGAAGATCTGCTGGCCCAGCTCGGGCACGGTCAGCTCTCCGTCGACGACCACGCCGCAGTTGATGTCCATGTCTTCCTGCAGGCGCTTGTACATGGGGGTGTTGCTGGCCAGCTTGATGGTGGGTGCGGGCTTGCTGCCGAACATGGAGCCGCGGCCCGTGGTAAAGCAGATCAGCTGGGCGCCGCTGGCGATCTGGCCCGTGGAGGCCACCGGGTCGTAGCCCGGCGAGTCCATGAAGACGAAGCCGTGTTCGGTGATGGGCTCGGCATATTCATAGACGGCGCGCAGCGGCGTGGTGCCGCCCTTCATGGCGCTGCCCAGGGATTTCTCAAAGATGTTGGCCAGGCCGCCGGCCTGGTTGCCATGACCGACCACGCCGTTGAACTGGGCGTTCTGGCCGGCTGCGTAGCGTTCCCACCAGGCCAGGCGGTCCAGCAGCTTCTGGCCGACTTCGGGACTGATGGCGCGGCGCGTGAGCATGAACTCCACGCCATGGATCTCGGGTGTCTCGGACAGAATGGCCGTGCCGCCGTGGCGCACCAGAATGTCCATGGCCGCGCCCAGGCCGGGGTTGGCAGTGATGCCCGAGAAGCCGTCCGAGCCGCCGCATTCCAGGCCGATCTTGAGATGGGCGGCGCTGACGGTGCTGCGCTGCGCCTGGTTGGCGATGGGCAGCATTTCTTCGATGGCGGCAATACCTGCTTCGATGGTGGCGCGCGTGCCACCCACTTCCTGCATCACCAGGGTGCGCAGCAACTGGCCTTCCTTGAGGCCTTGCGAATCCACCAATGCATCGACCTGGTTGCGTTCGCAGCCCAGGCCCACGATGAGCACGCCCGCCAGGTTGGGGTGGCGCGCATAGCCGGCCAGGGTGCGGCGCAGCACATCGAAGTGCTCGCTGGGTGAGGACATGCCGCAGCCGCTGCTCTGGGCAAAGGCGGCCACGCCGTCCACATTGGGGAAAGCTGCCAGCCGCTCGGGCGTGAAGTGGGCTGCAATGCGCTTGATCACGGTGGCCGAGCAGTTGACCGAGGACAGGATGCCGATGAAGTTGCGCGTGCCCACGCCGCCGCCCGCTCGCACAAATCCCTGGAAAGTGGCGCGCTGCTCCTCGGGCACATACTGGACGGGCCGCACGTCGGCGCCGAACGAGGGGTCGCGGTAGTAGTCCACCAGCTTGAGGTTGTGGCTGTGCACATAGTCGCCAGGCTCCAGGTCGCGTGTGGCGACGCCGATCACCGTGTCGTACTTCTTGACCTGCTCGCCCTCGGCGATGCGGCGTGCCGCGATCTTGTGGCCGGCCGGCACCTGGGCGCGCGTGCGCACTCCCAGCTCGGGAATGTCCTGGCCCAGGGCCAGGGCGGTCTTGGCCACCAGCACATTGTCGTTGGGGTGCAGGTGCAGCAGGGAAGAGGAGGAGAGCATCTTGGAGTCCGGGGATGGCGGGCTTGAGGCGGTGGGGATGCGGCGGGGACGCGGCGCGTCAGCGCATCAGCTCGCGCAGTTTGAGTTTGTCGATGAGCACGGCTTCCTTCTGGTAGACCGTGTTCACATATTTGGCGTAGTCGGGGCCGTCCAGGTAGAGCAGTGGGGCGTCCAGCCTGTCGGCCACGGACTTGAACTCGGGGCTGGCCACGGCCTGGCGGAAGGCATCGCGCAGCTTGGCTTCGACGGCGGGCGGCAGGCCCTTGGGCGCGCCGATGCCGTTGGGCGCATCGACGACCACGTTGTAGCCCAGGTCCTTGAGCGTGGGCACGTCCTTGAAGCGCGGCGTGCGCTGCTCGCCCCAGGTGGCCAGCAGGCGCAGCTTGCCGGCTTCCACATGCGGAGCCCAGGAGCTGGAGTCGGCCAGCGCGTCCACATGGCCGCCCAGCACGCCCTGCAGCGCCTCGGCGCCGCCCTTGTAGGGCACGTGGCTGAGCTGTATGCCGGCTGCGGCCGCAAATTCTTCCATGCCCACATGCGTGGCGCCGCCCACGCCGGCGTGGGCGTACGTGATGCTGCCGGGCTTGGCCTTGGCGGCGGCGACGAAGTCCTGCAGGGTCTTGAAGCGCGAGTTGGCCGGCACGGCGATACCGAAGGTCTGGCCCGAGGTACGCGCGATATAGGTGTAGTCCTTGCGCGGATCGGCCTGCAGCGTGCCCAGCTGGGAGAAGCGCGTGACCGAGATCGGGATCTGGCCGATGGTGTAGCCATCGGGCTTCGCCGAGGCCAGGGCCTTGGAGCCGATCATGCCCGAGGCTCCGGCGCGGTTTTCCACTGCAATCGCCTGGCCCAGGATGCGGCTGGCCACGGTACACAGCGCGCGCATGGACTGGTCGGCCGTGCCGCCGGCAGGCCAGGGGCAGATGAAGGTGATGGGGCGTTCGGGCCAGGTCTGGGCCAGCAGGCGGGTGGAAGTGCCGAGCGTGGCTGCGCCGAGGGTGCCGAGCACAAAGCTGCGTCGGCTGCTGTGTGGGGGGATCATCGCTTGTCTCCTGTCGTTATATGAACTGCCAGCCCCGATTGTTCAAAACTGCTCCATGACAATCCAATGAAAAGATAGACTCTCTTCATAACTATTAGGTAATGAAGCCCCATGAGCAAGATCGATCGTGTGCTGCGCTCCAACCTCAAGCTGCGCCATCTGCAGCTGCTGGTGGCGCTGGACCAGTTCCGCCACCTGGGCCGTGCGGCCGAGTTTCTGGCAGTGACCCAGCCTGCCGTCTCCAAGACTCTGGCCGAGGTCGAACGCATGCTGGGCATGGCTCTGTTCGAGCGCTCCACGCGCGGCACCGAACCCACGGCAGCCGGTGTCAGCATGGTGCGTTTTGCACGCTCGGTGCTGGCCGGTTTCGAACGCACGCGCGACGAGATGGCTGCCGAGGCCAGCGGTGCCCGCGGGCGCGCCAGTGTGGGGGCCATGGTGGTGGCCACGCCGGTGCTGCTGGCGCGCGCCGTGGAGCGGCTCAAGGCGCGTTCGGTCCAGACCACGGTGATGGTGGAGGAGGGGGATCTGACGCGCCTGCTGCCCAAACTGCGCCTGGGCGAACTGGATCTGTTCGTGGGACGGCTGGAGCCCGGCTATGCCGCGCCCGATCTGGAGACCGAGGCGCTGTACGACGATCCCATGGTGGCCGTGGTGCGGCCTGGGCATGCGCTGCTGGCGCCGGGCGCGGCCAGCTGGCAGGCCCTGGCGGAGCATCCCTGCGTGCTGCCGCCGCCCTGGGCCTCGCTGCGTGTGAAGCTGGAGCAGCAGTTCTATGCCCACGGCCTGCATCCGCCGGCCGACATCGTGGAGACTGCGTCCTTTCTCTCGCAGCTGACCTTTGTGCACCAGCGCGGGGCCGTGGCCTTCATGGCGCGTGGCGTGGCCCGCTGCCATGCTGCCCTGGGTACACTGGCCATGCTGGATCTGGTCGTGCCCATTGATCTGCCGCCCGTGGGGCTGATCACCTTGCGTGGCCAGCCGCTGACGCCGACCACGGGCTTGCTGGTCGAATGCCTGCGCGAGGTTGCGGGGGAGCTGGGCTGAGCCTGGTATGAGCCTGATATAGGGCGGGCTGGCACTCTGGGACCGCTCTGCTCTGGCGTGCTACCGTGGTGCAATCCTTGTCCCATGTCTTGAGCCTTGTGCCGGACATGGTTCCAGGTCCAACCATGGAGACCCATCTATGACTGCCTTGCTACCCATGCCTGCACCTTCGGCCGAACCTGTCAGCGGCCCCGAGGCTTCGGCTCTGATCGATGCCAGGATTGCCGGCCTGGACGACTGGCGCGGCGCCATGCTGGCCCGCGTGCGGGCGCTGATCCGCGAGGCCTTGCCCGCCGTGGTGGAAGAACTGAAATGGCGTGGAACGCCCGTATGGTCGCAGGACGGCATTCTGTGCACGGGCGAGACCTACAAGGCCGTGGTCAAGCTGACCTTCGCGCATGGCGCGGCCCTGGCCGATCCGGCCGGCCTGTTCAATGCCAGTCTTGAAGGAGCCACGCGCCGGGCCATAGACCTGCATGTCGGCGAAGCGCTCGACGGCGCAGCGTTCCAGGCGCTGGTGCAGGCCGCTGCGCAGCGCAATGCCCAGGCCCGGGCGGCCAGAAAACCGGCTTCGCAAGCCAAAGCCAAATCCCCGGGCTGAAGCCGCGCCGCAGCCGGTGGCCTGGCGGCGCAGGCGTGAAAAAGCACCCAGGTGCAGGTCCTGTCTGCACGGGGTGCTTCTCATCTTGAATCAGGCCGGCCGCAGCCAGCCAGGAGTCATCAGGCGTTGGCGATGGCCGCCGCGATGGCTTTGCCCACCTCGGTGGTATCGGCCTTGCCGCCCAGATCGGGCGTCAGCGGACCGGCCTTGATCGTGTGCTCGATGGCAGCCACGATGGTGTCGTGGGCCTGACGCCAGGCACCTTCGCTGCGGCCCAGGAAGTCCAGCATCAGCGCGCCTGACCAGACCATGGCGATGGGGTTGGCGATGTTCTTGCCGTAGATGTCGGGCGCCGAGCCATGCACGGGCTCGAACAGCGAGGGGAAGTTGCGATCGGGGTTGAGGTTGGCCGATGGTGCCAGGCCGATGGTGCCCGTGGTGGCGGGACCCAGGTCGGACAGGATGTCGCCAAACAGATTGGTGGCGGCCACCACGTCGAAGCGGCCGGGCTGAAGCACGAAGCGCGCGGTCAGGATGTCGATGTGCTGCTTGTCCAGCGTGACTTCGGGGTAGTCCTTGGCCACATCGTCGGCGCGCTTGTCCCACCAGGGCATGCTGATGGCGATACCGTTGCTCTTGGTGGCCAGGGTCACGTGCTTCTTGGCGCGGCTCTGGGCCAGATCGAACGCGTACTTGAGCAGTCGGTCGGCGCCCTTGCGCGAGTAGACCGATTCCTGGATCACGATCTCGCGGTCTGTGCCTTCGAACATCACGCCGCCCAGCGAGGTGTATTCGCCTTCGGTGTTCTCGCGCACCACGTAGTAGTCGATGTCGCCGGGCTTGCGACCGGCCAGGGGACAGGGAACGCCTTCGAACAGGCGCACCGGACGCAGATTGATGTACTGGTCGAATTCGCGGCGGAACTTGAGGAGGGACCCCCACAGCGAGACATGGTCGGGCACGGTGGCGGGCCAGCCCACGGCGCCGAAGAAGATGGCGTCCATGCCCGAGAGCTGGGCCTTCCAGTCGTCGGGCATCATCTGGCCGTGTTCGGCGTAGTAGTCGCAATGGGCCCAATCGAAATGGTGGAACTCCAGCGGCAGGTCGAAGCGCTTGGCTGCGGCTTCCAGCGCGCGCAGGCCTTCGGGCATGACTTCCTTGCCGATGCCGTCGCCGGCGATGACTGCAATCTTTTTGGGAGTGGACATGGTGCTCTCTCGTGAATGTGTTGGGTGGCGAGGCAGCGGCTCAGCCTGTGCCTGGCGGTATTCTGCACCTTACATAACTGAATACAATTGACTGATCGTGGCCTGATTGTTTACAGATCGTGCAGAAAATGCCCTCGCCCGAAGACCTGCGTGTCTTCACCACCGTGGTGCGCAAAGCCAGCTTTGCCGAGGCTGCGGCCGCGCACAATGCTTCGCCGGCCTTTGTCAGCAAGCGCATCCGCCTGCTGGAGCAGGAGCTGGGCGTGAAGCTGCTGCATCGCACCACACGGCGGGTAGCTGTCACCGAGCAGGGCGAGCGCGTCTACCACTGGGCGCAGCGCATTCTGGACGAGGTCGAGCATCTGCTGCAGGAGGTGGATGTGACGCGGCGCCAGCCGCGCGGCCTGCTGCGGGTGTCCACCAGCTTCGGCTTTGGTCGCAATGTGGTGGCGCCCGCGCTGTCGCAGCTGATTGCGCAATATCCGGCGCTGCAGCTGCGCCTGGAGGTGTTTGACTGCATCGTCGATGTTGCGGCCGAGGGCTTCGATCTAGACGTACGCGTGGGCGACGAGATCGCCCCGCACCTGATTGCCCGGCATCTGGCCGACAACCATCGCGTGCTGTGTGCGGCCCCGGCCTATGTGCAGCGGCGCGGCAGCCCGCGCACGCTCGACGAGCTGGCTGCGCATGACTGCCTGGTCATCAAGGAGCGTGACCATCCCTTCGGTGTCTGGAAACTGCGCTCGGGCAGTCAGGAGCGCAGCGTGAAAGTGACCGGGCCGCTGTCCACCAATCATGGCGAGATGGCCGTGCAATGGGCGCGCGACGGCCATGGCATCGTGCTGCGCTCGCTCTGGGATGTGGCGGCCGATCTGCAGGCCGGCAGCCTGCTGCAGTTGCTGCCCGAGTGGCAGCAGCAGGCGAATATCTGGGCGGTCTATCCGACACGGCTGGAGCGCTCGGCCAAGGTGCGGGTCTGCGTCGAGTTCCTGCAGGAGTTCTTCAGCAAACAGGCGCCCATGGGATTCAGAAATGCTATAAAAAAAGAAGCTGCTATCGTTTGATATACATGAATTTCAGACTGTTTTTAATTTGAAAGATATGTACAGCAAGCGCAAGCAGCTTCTGTTTTTGAGCCTGATGCCGCGTGACGGCTCAGGCCGGTTGCCAATTATTGGGTCAGCGCGGCTTTCACGGCAGCGGACACCAGGCCCATATCGGCCTTGCCGGCCAGCTGGGCCTTGACGGCGCCCATCACCTTGCCCATGTCGCCAGGGCCGGAGGCACCCAGTTCGGCCACGATGGCCTGCACGGCTGTGGTGATCTCGGCCTCGCCCATGCGTTCGGGCAGATAGACCTTGAGCACTTCCATTTCGGCCTTTTCCACATCGGCCAGATCGCTGCGGTTGGCGGCTTCGAAGGCGGCGATGGAGTCCTTGCGCTGCTTGATCAGCTTGTCGACGATGGCGATGACGGCGGCGTCGTCGAGCTCGATGCGCTCGTCCACTTCCTTTTGCTTCATCGCGGCCTGCAGCAGGCGGATGGTGCCCAGGCGCGCGCTGTCCTTGGCACGCATGGCGGTCTTCATGTCTTCGGTAATCTGGGCTTTCAGGCTCATGGCTTTCTCCTTGGGGTGGGCGAACGGACGCTGACTGTCCATGCGCTGGGAGGTCACTGCGCAGCCGGGCAGGCTTGGCAGTGGCCAGAAAACAAAAAACCCGCGCCTGGCGTCCCGAGCGCGGGTTTGCGGCTGTTTTAAGGCCGACTGGTCCTAATCAACGATTAGTACAGCTTCTTAGGCAGTTGCATGCTGCGAACGCGCTTGTAGTGACGCTTCACGGCAGCAGCCTTCTTGCGCTTGCGCTCGGCTGTGGGCTTTTCGTAGAACTCGCGAGCACGCAGATCGGTCAGCAGACCCAGCTTTTCGATGGTGCGCTTGAAGCGGCGCAGGGCAACTTCATAGGGCTCGTTTTCTTTGACGCGGATGGTAGTCATTTAATTTCCAGATATATCTGTGCTGACAGAGGGTTCTCGGGAAGATCGGGCCTGAGAGCCGTGAACAGCGGTTTCCCCGCCACTTTTTAACTAGTATGGCCGACGGGGTAATGCCAGCAAAGTCGAGCATTATAGACCAAGACTTGGGCTGCGTCTTGAATGGGGCGTGAAGCAATTCGGCATCGGTCGCGCGTGCATGGTTTTGCGGCAGCAGGCAGGGCGTTGTCGCAGACCAGATTCAGGCACCGCCATTGTGCCTTTTGGACTGTCGGCGCGTTCAAGTCGCGTGTATTGCGGAGCGAGGCCGGATGCGCAATGCAAGAGCACGGTGCTGCCCAGGCGCCAGGACAGCCGAGCCCGGCGCTGGGGTTTCTTGGGAGCACCGTGTGCACGGAAATTGCATACAGTTTGGAGGCTTTATTTCGTGACCGAGGTCGAGGAATAAGTGGGTTTCGTGCCTGTGCGCGTCGCTGTTTTTCTGTGTTCAAGGAGCTTTCATCTTGTCCAGCGCTTCTCATTTCTCATTTATTTCGCGTCGCCAATGGATGGCTTCGGCCGTAGCCGTGCCGGGCTTGCTGGCATTGACGGCCTGTGCCGGCAGGGCCGGAGTTTCCGGGCCTGCCGCATCCGGCGGTTCCCTGGTGGTGGGCGGTCTGTTTGCGGGCTCGCGCAGCGACAAGGGCTTTATGGAGGCCGGCTGGCGCGGCCTGGAAAAAGCACGCCAGGAGCTGGGCGTGCAGACCCGCTTTCTCGACGGCATGGCGCCCAGAAAGGAGTTGCTGGTGCCGGCTCTTGCACAGCTTGCGGAGCAGGGTGCGCAACTGGTGATTGCCCATGGCGGGCAGAACAATCAGGCCGCAGCCGAAGTCGCAGCGCGCTTTCCCAGAACCCAGTTCGTCGTGACCCAGGGCGCGGTACAGGGAGGCAATCTCTGCAGCTATGACGTGCTGCAGGAAGAGTCGGCCTATCTGGCGGGCGTGCTGGCGGCGCTGACCACCAAAACCGGTGTGGTCGGCCATATGTCGGGCATTCGCGTGCCCCCGGGGCTCAAGGGGCGTGCTGCCTATGCGGCCGGTGTGCGCGATACCGACCGCAGGGTCAAGCTGCTGACGAACTTCTCGGGCGATCAGGACGACAACGCTTTGTCGCACCGCATTGCCAAGGCTCAGATGGCTGCCGGTGCCGATGTGATCTTCACCATGCTCAACTCCGGCCGCGATGGCGTGACTCAGGCCTGCCGCGAAGCGGGCACGCGCCAGATTGGCAATGTGATCGACTGGACCACGGTGGACCCGCAGGTGTTCGTCGCTTCCGCCTGGGCCGATGTGGGCATTGGCGCGTTCTTGGCCGTCAAGGACATGCAGGAGCGCGGTGCGCCCGGCCCGGGTATTCGCAAGATTGGTCTGAGCGACCCGGCGGCCGTACGCCTGACAATGGGCCAGGGCGTGGCCGCCGCTGTGCGCGAGCGCGTGGCCAAGGCGTCGGCTGCCATCGCCTCGGGGCAGCTCAAGGTTCCCGAGCACTATGAAGGCAAGGAGTTTTCTGCCTGACCGGATGGTGCGCCGGAGGCGCTGGCAGCAAAAAAGGATGGCTCAACCATCCTTTTTTCATGGCGGCAGGCGCTTCGGTTCCAGTCGCTCAAGCCATGACCGATTGCTTTTCCGCCATGGCCTGGGCGCAGGCGGCGGCACTGGCCCAGGCCCACTGGAAGTTGTAGCCACCCAGCCAGCCGGTGATGTCCACCACCTCGCCGATAAAGTACAGGCCCGGCCGGGTCTTGCATTCCATGGTTTGCTGGGACAGCACCTTGGTGTCCACGCCGCCCAGCGTGACCTCGGCTTTTTTATAGCCCTCGGTACCCGTGGGAGTGATCTCCCAGCGCGACAGCTGCTCGGCCAGTCTGGCCAGGGCCTTGTCGCTGGCCTCGTTGATGGGGCGCTGCAACTCGGGCATGCGGCTGACCCAGGCATCGGCCAGGCGCGCGGGCAGGTGGGCGGCCAGCTCGTTGGCCACAAGCTTGCGCGAGTGGAGCTTGGCCTGGGCCAGCACCTCTGCCAGATCCACGCCAGGCAGCAGATTGATCTGCAGCGGGGTGCCGGGCTTCCAGTAGCTGGAGATTTGCAGTACCGCAGGGCCGGAGAGGCCGCGATGGGTGAACAGCAAATCCTCGTGGAAGCTCATGCGCTCCTTTTTACTGCCGGTGCTGATTTCCACGGGCAGGGCCAGACCGGCCAGGCCCGCGTAGGGTTGCCAGCCTTCGCCGTCGAAGGTCATGGGCACCAGGCCAGGCGTGCGCTCGATCAGCGGCAGATCGAACTGCTGGGCCAGGCGGTAGCCGAAGTCGGTGGCGCCTATCTTGGGAATGCTCAGGCCGCCGGTGGCAATGACCAGATTGGTGGCCTCTACCAGGCCACGATCGGTTTCAATCTGATAGCTGCAATCGCTTTCTGTATCTTGGTTTGATGACGAAAATACTACTTTCTTGACCTGGCAAGGTTGCCAGCGCTGCACGCCGCCCGCGCTGCACTCGGCCAGCAGCATGGCGATGATGTCCTCGGCCGAATGGTCGGCAAACAACTGGCCTTTGTGCTTTTCGTGGTGGGCAATGCCATGCCTGTCCATCAGCGTGATGAAGTCGGCAGGCGTGAAGCGCGAGAGGGCCGAGCGGCAGAACTGGGGGTTCTGCCCCACAAAATGCTTGTGCGGCGCACGCACGTCCAGATCGCGGTTGGTGAAGTTGCAGCGTCCGCCGCCCGAGATGCGGATCTTCTCGGCCACCTTGGGCGCATGATCGATCAGCAGCACCTTCAGGCCCTGCTGGCCGGCCTGGGCCGCGCAGAACAGGCCGGCGGCACCGGCGCCGATGATGATGGCGTCAAAAATCTGGAAGGGGACCTGTGAAGAGGAGGACACGGCAGGCAGAGCGATGGAGCAAGAACAAGGCCGCGATTGTCCCAGATGCCTCAGATTTTGGGCTCGTCCACTACAAAGCCCCAGAAACCGTCGTCGCAGTGAATGCAGCAGGCCGTAAAGTGATTCAGGTCACTGGCGTGAAACCAGATCAGGCCCAGCTTGGAGTCGCACAGTGCGTCGGCCTGATCGGCGAGGCTGAGTGCCGCAATATGCTCCAGCTCCATATCGCCGAAGAATTCCTGCAGATCGCTGGCGCCCAGAAAAAGGTCGTGGTCCAGACTGCCGATCTTTCCTTTGTGCCGACCGTGCAGAACTTCCACAAATGGGTTGCCACCCTGGTCGTGGCCAATGGCCACGAACCAGCGGGCCAGCAGAAATTCGGACTGTACGGTTTTCAGGTCTTCCTGATGCTGTTGCGCGCCAAAGCTGAAGAGGTCGGCAAAGTTGGCGTGGCTTTCGCTGGCAATCTCGGTGCTGTCATGAAGATAGCTGGCGTGGTCTGAGGCCTGTTCCAGCGCATACATGGAAAAGCCGTTCTGTGTGATCAGAAACTGCGCATAAGCATCTGAGAAGCCAATGTGTGCCTGCAGCGCTGCAACTTCCTGTGCGCTGGCGGCGGGCTGGCCGAAGGGGTTGGGAAACAGAACTTGCAAGACGCACTCCTGAGACTTACAGCACGGTGTAAGTCGGTACTTGTTTATATCTGCAGCCCATTGTCCCATTGGGGTATGCGCAAGGGTTCAGCGTGCGTTCCGGATCACTTCTAGAATCGCGCCCCATGAATACACCATCCCACCAGCTGAGCATGACCGTGCTCATGTCGCCTGACATGGCCAACTTCTCCGGCAATGTGCACGGGGGCGCCATCTTGAAATTGCTGGACCAGGTTGCCTATGCCTGCGCCAGCCGCTATGCGGGCCGCTATGTCGTGACGCTGAGCGTGGATCAGGTGATGTTTCTGCAGCCTATCCACGTAGGTGAGCTGGTGACTTTTCTGGCCAGCGTGAACCACACCGGCAAGTCCTCCATGGAAATCGGCATCAAGGTGATTGCCGAGGAGATTCGCAGCCAGGTGGTGCGCCACGTGAACAGCTGCTTCTTCACCATGGTGGCCGTGGACGATGACAAAAAGCCTGCCCCCGTGCCTCCGCTGCAGCTCGAAACCGACGAGGAAAAGCGCCGCTGGGACGCCGCCATCATCCGCAAGGAACTGCGCAAGGAGCTGGCCGAGCGCTTCGCCGAGACTCGTACGCCCTGAGTCGGGTCGCCGCTAGCCTGGGTTGCGGGACAGCCCGGGGGCGGTCCAGTCTCAGGCGGCCGCTGATTGCGGCAAGGCTTGGGGCTGGTTCTGCCAGGCGGCAATACCCTGGACCACATCGCCGACGATGATGATGCTGGGGCTGCCCAGCTGATGCTCGGCAATGCTCTGCGGCAAATCCTTCAGCAAAGTCAGCGCATGCCGCTGCTGCGGCAGGCTGGCATGCTGGATCACGGCAACGGGCGTGCTGCCGGGCAGGCCGCTGAGCAACTCGCTGCTGATGCGCTCCACGCTGCTCACTCCCATGTAGATCACCAGCGTCAGCTTGGCCGCATGGGCCGTGACAGCAATCTGGCGCCAGTCGGGGCCGCTGTCGCCGGGTTTGGCATGGCCGGTCATGAAAAGCACGCCATGCGCGCGGTCGCGGTGGGTCAGCGGGGCGCCCAGGCTGGTCAGGCCCGCGAGACCGGAGGTGATGCCATTGATTACATCCACCTCGATACCGGCCTCACGCAGATGTTCGACCTCTTCGCCGCCACGGCCAAAGATGAAGGGGTCCCCGCCCTTGAGGCGCACCACGCGTTCGCCGTCCTGCACGGCAGCAATCATGAGCTTTTCGATAAAGGCCTGGGGGGTGCTCTTGCAGCCGCCGCGCTTGCCCACATAGACCACGCGGGCAGATGGCGAGGCGTGGCTCATCACACCATCGCTGACCAGATCGTCGACAAACAGCACGCTGGCTGCGGCAATGGCCTTGGCGGCCTTGATGGTCAGCAGCTCGGGGTCGCCGGGGCCGGCACCCACCAGGGTGCAGGAGCCGCGCTGATTGGGGCTGTGGGAAATGGCAGTCATTGTGGGGGTCTCAGTCGGGGCTGCGGTTATAGGCTTGCAGTGCGGCGCGGCTGGCGGCAGCGCCGGCATCGGTGACCTGCATGGCCTGGTGCAGGGCTTGTATCTGTTCCAATTGTTGCGCGATCGGCGCCGGCACAGGCAACTGGCCGTTCAGAATGTCCAGCGTCAGCCGGGCTGTCTGCTCGGCATTCAGATCTTGTTCCGGGGCACTGATCTCGGTGCCGGATGCGAGCTGGCTGCTGTGCAGGGAAGAGCGCTCAAAGCAGATTTCTCCGGCAATCACACCCGTGCTCACGGGTTCGCGGTGAGGAGCGGCCACGGCCTCGCCCTCCGTGCCGCGCACCAGCAGCGCACTGGTTGCGCGCAGGGCCAGCGTCTGGAGCATGGGCTGGGCATAGGCCGGGTGGGTATAGCTGGCCAGCACCAGCCCGGATTGCGCGGTGCTGCTGCCATGGATGGGGTCCAGCAGTTTGACGATGCTGTGCGAGGGGTTGCGCAGGCCCATCTGGCGGCGAATCTGCAGCAGCCGATCCAGCGGCGCCAGCAGGTGACGGGTCTGCATCCAGACCTTGTCTCCAGGCTCCAGAGCGACGGGGCGCTCGATGGCCGTCCAGCCGAGTTGCCGCCACACCTGGTCCGTGCCCAGGCGCTTGTCTTCGGTATGGCTGCCGTGCACCAGCACCGGCAGGCCTTGCTGCGCCAGCAAACCAGCCAGCAGCGGTGTGAGGTTGGCCAGCTTGCGCGAGCCGTTGTAGCTGGGGATGACCACCACGGGCTGGGCCTTATGGGCCTGCGGCCACACGGGCAGACGTTGCTGGGTGGCGTCGAGAAAGCCTGCCAGCTCTTCGGCGCTTTCGCCCTTGAAACGCATGGCAATGCAAAAGCCGCCCAGCTCCAGATCGCTGACCTTGCCGTCCAGCACCTGCCCCATCAGATCGCAGGCCTGGGCCCGCGAAAGAGAGCGCGCGCCCTTGGTGCCGCGACCGATTTCCTTGATGTAGTGGCTGATGCTCATGATTAACGTAATTGTCGCTATAAAAACCATGAGTTGTCAGACGATTTGGTTATATAAATCAAACCGGCTGTGCTCGAGACTCCGTCGCTCCCTGTTGCGCCAGCTGTGCAGCCAGGGCCTGCAGCTGGGATTGCGCGAGCTGGACGACAAGGTCCAGCATCGGGTTGCTCTTGAGCGCTTCGGCAGACGCCAGGACGGCGAGCCGGCTGACCTGGCGCGAAGCCCGAAGCGGCCGGAACACGATCTGCTCGCGGTGGAACATCGCGAAGGATGCCGGCACGATGGCCACGCCCAGACCGCAGGCCACGAGTGCCAGCACATTCACCAGCTGGCCAGCCTCGTGGCGTATCAGCGGAGTGAAGCCGGCCTCGGCGCACAGCGCGACAGTGCGATCGAAGTAGTCAGTGTCCTGATAGCGGGTGAAGCCCACAAAGGGCTGATGCACGGCAGCTTGAAGATCCAGCATTCCACTGCCTCCGGCCAGAGGGTGGGAGGCCGGAACTGCCAGGCAATAGGGGTCATCAATGCTGGCCAGCTCAAGCTCGTCGGCCTCCCTGTGCCCGGGGCGGGCAAAGCCGAGTTCCAGCTCGCCCTGGCGCAAGGCCCGCTGCTGCTGGGAGGAAATCATTTCGCGAGCTTCGATCTGCACATCACAGCCGGCCTTTGCCACATCCCGCAGCAAGCCGGGCAGCAGTGACTGCATGGCCGAGGGAACCAGCCCCAGGCGCAGCACGGTCTGGCTGCTGCGCTCTCGTTCGCGCGCGCGCAAGGGGGCTTGCTCGGCACGCGCCAATATGGCGCGCGCATCTTCCAGCAGCGACTCGCCCGCAGCGGTGAGCTGCATGCCGCGCGGCAGGCGGGTGAAGAGCTGCGTGCCGACCTCATCCTCGAGTTGCTTGAGCTGCTGCGACAACGGCGGCTGGGCGATGAATAGCTTGCGGGCGGCCCTGCTGACGTTGCCCTGCTCGGCAACCGCCACGAAATAGCGCAGATGTCTCAGTTCCATGCCTGAATAAATCCATATTTAGAAAGTATGAGTTTTATATTAAATCAGTGTTGGACATATGAATGAATGGCGGCAACACTGCCGATCCTGTTCGTTCTGAGATGCATGTCCACGCATGCATTGCCTCTCTCATGCAAGCCTTGCAAAAAACCGAGTCCGCCAAGGGACTGAAGCTCAACGAGGTCGACATGCCGTCGCCTGCCGCAGGTGAGGTGCTGCTGCGGGTTCATTCCACCGGTGTCTGTGGTACGGATCTGCATATCGATGCCTGGACGGCGAGCTATCACTTTTTGCAGGCCGCGCTGCCGGTGACCGTGGGTCACGAGTTCAGCGGCGAGATCGTGGCCAGAGGCGAGGGGGCCGAGCACCTGCCCCTGGGCCAGTTGGTGGCGGTGCGGCCTTCGGTCACCTGCGGCAGATGCCCCAGTTGCAGTGCCGGCGACTTCGATGCCTGCACCACCCGCCGCGGCATCGGTGTCATGCGCCATGGGGGCTTTGCCGAGTATGTGGCCGTGCCCCTGCGCAATTGCGTGCCGATTCCACACGGCGTGGACCCCGAGGTTGCGGCATTGGCCGAGCCGCTGTCGGTGAGCTTCGAAGCCGTGCGCACGGGCAATGTCCAGCCTGGCGATCGCGTGCTGATCCTGGGGCCCGGCAATATCGGTCAGGGCATTGCGCTGTTTGCGCGTGCCGCAGGGGCGGCCCAGGTGGTGGTTGCCGGCCATGGCGATGCCGCGCGGCTGGAGGTCCTGCGCTCCATGGGGTTCGAGGATTTGCTGGACTTCGAGGGGCAGGACATCGACGAAGCCCTTGCCGCGTACACGCAACAAGCTCTCTTTGATGTGGTGATCGAAGCCACCGGGGCGGCTGCCGTGCTGGCGCCGGCCCTGCGAGCGCTCAAGACCCATGGCGTGCTGGTGATCGCCGGCATTCATTCCGCTCCCGTGCCGCTGGATCTGACGGCCCTGGTGCGACGTCATCAGCAGCTGCGCGGCTCCTATCGCACGCCCGAGCGCTGCTGGCTGGAGGTTGTTGAATTCATGCAGACCCATCAAGATCAACTGCGCCTCATGATCACCCATCGCGTGCCGCTTGCGCAGGCCGGGCAGGGTTTTGACCTGGCGCGCGCGCGGCTGGCGAGCAAGGTGCTGATTCAGCCCGGCGCGGGTTCTGCATCATGAGCAGCGCCTTTCTGGCCTTGTGGAACGACATCGACCGGCCCGAGGCTCGCGCAGAATACGAGGCTTGGCATGCCCTCGAGCATGTTCCCGAGCGCGTGGGCTTGCCAGGCTTTGTCTACGGCCATCGCTATGTCGGCGCCTGTGGATACTTCACGCTCTACGGTCTGGAGTCTCTGGCAGCCCTGGACTCGGCCGAGTATGCGGATGTGATCGCCAATCCCACGCCCTGGTCGGCACGCATGCGGCCGTGCCTGAGTGCTTTCATGCGCAGGCCCTGCCTATTGCAGGTCCAGGCTGGAGCATCCAGCGGTGCGGCGTTGACGACGCTCAAGGCCGTCACCACCGATGCGCAGGCCTGGGCCGCGCAGGCAGCCCGCTGGGCGGAGCAGGCGGTGCGGCAAGGGCGTCTGCTGCGTGTCACGGCGGGCGTGGTGCCTGTGGAGCGTTGCTTGCACTACCCCGTTGGCGGGGAGCGCATTGTCGAGCAGGCCCAGGGGGAAGTCACGGTGGTCATGCTGGCCGAGCATCTGGATGGACCGGCATGCGCCCAAGGCAGCCAATGGTGGGCCGACCGAATGCAGGCGCATCACCTCGAAAAGCCGCAGCAGAGGGACTTTGTCCTGCAAACCCGGGTGTACCGTTCGCAGCTTGCCCTGCCCGCCAGCGGACGCCTGCCACCGATGATGGAACTGATGGCTGGATACGCCGATTGTTGATCCGAGACTGAGACCGAGATTCTGGAGACATGAAGATGACAAAAAAATCGATGCCCGTGCGCCGGGCTGCCCTGCTGCTGTGCGCCGCTGTCTGCCTGCCCTTGGTGGCTCAGGCCCAGGGCAAGGCTGACTGGCCCACCCGCCCCATACGTTTGATCGTCGGCTATGCCAGCGGCTCTTCGCCCGATGTGCAGGCCCGATTGCTGGCCGAGCCCCTGACCAAGGCCCTGGGGCAGCCTGTGGTGGTGGAGAACAAAGGGGGCGCCAGCGGCAATATCGGCGCCGACGCCGTGGCCAAGGCCGGCGACGGCCACACCATAGGCGTGATCGGCAACGGCCCGTTGACCAGCTCCAAGTTTCTCTACAGCAAGCTGCCCTACGATCCGATCAAGGATCTCGCACCGCTGGCCATGATCGGCTCGGCCCCTCTGGTGCTGGTGGCTCCCAAGTCCATGGCTGCGAATGCGGGCGCCTATTTCAAGGCGCTCAAGACCGGGACCCAGGGCAACTACGGCTCGGTGGGCACGGGGTCCGGCGGCCACTTGGGCGTGGAGCTGATCAAGGAAGCCATGGGCCTGAATCTGCAGCATGTGCCCTATAACGGCGGTCCTGCCGTGGTCAACGCCTTGATGGGCGATCAGGTGCAGATGGCCTTGCTGCCGGCCTCCACCGTCATGCCCCTGGTCCAGTCCGGCAAGCTGGCCGCCCTGGCCGTGAGTTCCAGCAAGCGCAGCCCGCTCGCGCCCGGCGTCCCGGCCATGCCCGAGATTGGTGCCGGCAATGTGGACATCGAAGTCTGGAATGCGGTCATGGCACCGGCCTCCATGCCTGCAGAGCATCGCGCCAAGCTGGCCGCGGCCTTGGAAAAGATTCTTCATGCTCCCGATATCCGCAGCAAGCTGCTTGCCCAGGGCTGGCGCATCGACGATACCAGCGCCGCCTCGCTGGCCAGGCGCATCGAAAACGATGCACGCATCTACGGCAGCCTGATCACGCAAAAGAACATCCGCCTCGAATGAGCGCGGCCGGCGCCATCTGAGGCGTCGGACTCCCACACGGTGTCCCCGCAACTGCGGCGGATGCTGCTGTCAGCGGCTCGATAGCGGTAGGACTCTGCCGCGAGCCCCATCCATTATTAAAAAAGAGAGACTTCATGACATCCTTGCAATCGGGAGGCTTGGCCGTGGCCGCTGCCTTCATCTCCACATGCTCGCTGGCTCAGGCCCAGACCGCAGCGCCCGCCACATCCCAGCTCACGCTGTACGGTGTGGTGGACATGGCCGCCGAGTCGGTGTCCACCGGCGCGGGTCGCACCCTGCGCGCGGAAAGCGGTGTCCTGGCGGGCTCGCGCTGGGGTGTTCGCGGGACTGAGGATCTGGGCGGTGGCCTGCGTGCGCTGTACGTGATGGAGGCCGGACTGAATGCCGATACCGGCGAGCGCGGTCAAGGAGGGCTGGCCTTCGGTCGGCAGATCTTTGTCGGCATGGGCGGCGACTGGGGTCAGCTGACGGTAGGTCGCCACTACACCACGTTTCATACCTCGCTGGCTTCCTATGCTCTGACGGGCCTGATCTGGGGCAACGCCGCCAACTATTTCCGTGACGGCACGGTGCTGCGCGCCGACAACTCGCTGCGCTTTCAGTCGGCTTCCATGGCGGGACTGGTGGTGCGGGGCATGTACTCGTTCGGTGAGAACGCCGGCACCAGTGTGGGGCGCCAGTTCGGCGGCTCGCTGGACTACACGCGCGGTCCCTGGAGCTTGGGGGCCTCGCTGTGGGAGCGTCGCACCACGGCCCAGAACACCGACCGCTATCGCTTGCTGGGCGGCTCCTATGACTTCAAGGTGGCCAGGGCGGCCTTGCTGCTTTCCACCCGCGAAGATGATCTACCGGATGCAGCCAGCAAGCGCGGACGCTTCTTTGAAGCCAGCATGACCATACCGGTCAGCACGGCAGGGCAGGTGCTGCTGTCCTATGGGCAGTTCCAGGGGCGTGCGCGTGCGAACAGCGATGCCCGTGCCCTGAGCGTGCGCTACGACCATGCGCTGTCCAAGCGCACCAAGCTGTATGCGGGTGTCTCCGCAATCCGCAACGAGGCCGACGCAGCGTTCACCATCAACAGCGCCAGCAATGCCGGACCTTCGGTTCCCAAGGGCAGCAGGCCACGCTCGCTGCTGGTGGGCATCTCGCACTCCTTCTGAGACAAGCCGTCACCGGACGCTGCGGCCTGCAGGAGGCCCTGTCCAGGGCGCGGGCCGCCTCAATGGTCTATAGCCCGGGAGGGGCTTGCGTAGTGAATGAACATTGATCACATTTCGGGACACAGGGCGCGCGTACCATGTGCGCTGTTTTTGAGGAGTGTTGAAATGACCGCTAACGCATCTTTGACCGACGAACTCATGGGCCAGCTGCAGGGCGCTCCCATGCAGGGTCTGGCCCAGCAGCTGGGCATCGACTCTGTGCAGGCCGAGCAGGCCGTGGGTGTGGCGCTGCCCATGCTGTTTGGTGCGCTGGGCCAGAACACGGCCCAGCCTCAGGGAGCTGCCGATCTGTTCGGTGCGCTGCAGCGCGATCACAGCAGTGCCAATGGAGCGATGGATATGGGAGGGCTGTTGGGCGGGCTCGGTGGCCTGCTGGGCGCAGCGGGCGGTGGCGCCGGTGCGGCTGGCGGCCTGGGTGGGCTGGGCAGCATTCTGGGCTCGGTGCTGGGAGGCGGCTCCGGTGCCGGTAACTCGCAGCTGGATGCAGGTGCCATCCTGGGCAATATCTTTGGCGGTCAGCAGCAGCAGGCCGAGTCCCGGCTGGGTCAGGCCACGGGCCTGGGTGGCAATGCAGGTCAGTTGCTGGCCCTGCTGGCTCCGCTGGTGATGTCTTTTCTGGCCAATCGGGTCCAGACGCAGGGCATGGGGGCCGGCGACCTGGGCAATGCCCTGGATCAGGAGCGTGGCCAGATCCAGTCGCAAGGCGGTGCGGCAGGAGGCATCCTTGGCAGCCTGCTCGATCAGAATGGCGACGGCAAGCTTGATGCCGGAGATCTGTTCAAGCTGGGCGCGGGACTGCTGGGCGGTCGGCGCTGAGCCCGGATTGAGTGACAGTATCAAGGCAGCTTTGGCTGCCTTTTTTGTTTTTGTATACGGGCATAGCCTGATTGCCGCAATGCAGCAGGATTCTCACACTGGTCATGTCGTCATGCGTTTTGCATGACAGGCCGATCCAGAAAGGAGAACCAGATGACGACCGTCGCCGAAATTCTGCGCACCAAGGGCAACAGCACTATCTACAGCGTTTCTCCCTCCGACACCATGCTGGCTGCACTGCAGCTCATGGCGGAAAAAAGCATTGGCGCACTGCTGGTGCTGGAAGGTGGCGAGATCGCGGGCATCGTGACCGAGCGCGACTACGCGCGCAAGATCGCTTTGCAAGGGCGAAGCTCGGCCAGCACGCGCGTGGACGAGGTCATGACGCGCAAGGTGCATTGCGTGCTGCCGCGCCAGACCAGCGAGGAGTGCATGTCACTGATGACCAGCAATCGCATGCGCCATCTACCCGTGATCAACGAGACCCGCGAGCTGCAGGGGCTGATTTCGATTGGTGACATCGTCAAGGAAATCATCTCGGCCCAGCAGTTCACGATTCATCAGCTGGAACACTATATTTCCGGGACCCCCAATGTGAATCAACCGTAGGATGCTATGAATTGAATAGCGAAGGCGGGCAGGGCTAATGCCCGCCTTTTCTGCATCTGGAGGGCGCAAGTCCTACACTTGCGGCCATGAGTTTGCTGATCCTGGGAATCGAATCCTCTTGTGATGAAACCGGTGTGGCCCTGGTGCGCACGCCGGACGGTCAAGGTGTGCCCACCTTGCTGAGTCATGCGCTGCACAGCCAGATTGAAATGCACCGCGCCTATGGCGGCGTGGTGCCCGAGCTTGCCAGCCGTGACCATATTCGCCGTGTGCTGCCGCTGACCGAGAAGGTGTTGGCCGAATCCGGAGAGCAGCTCGAAAACGTCGATGTGATTGCCTTTACGCGCGGACCCGGTCTTGCCGGGGCTTTGCTGGTCGGCTCCGGTGCAGCCTGTGCCATGGCAGCCGCGCTGGACAAGCCTGTGCTGGGCGTGCACCACCTCGAAGGCCATCTGCTCTCGCCTTTCCTGAGTGCCGACCCACCGGAGATCCCGTTTGTGGCCCTGCTGGTCTCGGGGGGGCACACCCAGCTCATGCGTGTGGACGGCGTGGGCGAATACGAAATCCTCGGTGAAACCATCGACGATGCTGCGGGCGAGGCTTTCGACAAATCGGCCAAGCTCATGGGCTTGCCCTATCCGGGCGGTCCCGTGCTCTCGAAGCTGGCGGAGGGCGGCGATCCTCAGGCCTTCAAGCTGCCTCGCCCTTTGCTGCATTCGGGTGACCTGGACTTTTCGTTTGCCGGCCTCAAGACGGCTGTGCTGACCCAGGCCAAGAAGCTGGGTGAAGAGCTGGAAGCGCGCAAGGCCGATCTGGCCGCCAGCACGCAGGCCGCGATTGTGGATGTGCTGGTCAAGAAAACCATGGCTGCACTCAAGCAGACCGGCATGAAGCGGGTGGTGGTGGCGGGAGGTGTGGGTGCCAACAAGCAGCTGCGCGAACAGCTCAATGAAGCCTGCGCCAAGCACAAGATCCGCGTGCATTACCCCGAGCTGCATCTGTGTACCGACAACGGCGCCATGATTGCCATGGCTGCCGCCATGCGGATACAGGCGGGACGCGAGCAGGCCCTGCATGAATACGCGTTTGATGTGAAGCCGCGCTGGCCGCTGGATTCGCTCAGGTGAGTCCGTACAGCAAAAAAGCAGCCCAGGTGGCTGCTTTTTTCATGGTTGCCTGCGTTTATCCGGCCAGCTTTACGGCCAGTTTCGCTACGTTCTGGCCCTGGTAGCGGGCAATGCTCAGCTCGTCGGGATGAGGCTGGCGCGAACCATCGGCACCCGCAATCGTCGAGGCACCATAAGGCGAGTTGCCGCCCTTGACCGCGCTCAGATTGGTCTGTTCGGGCAGCGGATAGCCCAGCGGCACGATGATCATGCCGTGATGGGCCAGTGTCGCCCAGGTGGTAGTGGCCGTCATTTCCTGGCCGCCGCCGGTGCCGGTCGAGGTGAAGACACTGCCGATCTTGTTGATCAAGGCCCCCTTGACCCAGAGACCGCCGGTCTGGTCGAGAAAACTGCGCATCTGGCCCGGCATATTGCCAAAGCGCGTGGGCACGCCAAACAGGATGGCGTCGTAGCCGGCCAGCTCGGCGGGGCTGGCGACCTCTGCGGCCTGATTGGCCTTGCCGCCTGCGTTCTTGAAGACATCCTCGGGCATGGTTTCGGGCACGCGCTTGACGGTGACCTCGGCACCGCTGACGCTGCGGGCGCCTTCGGCCACGGCCTGAGCCATGGTTTCGATATGTCCGTACATGGAGTAGTAGAGAACCAGCACTTTCGCCATGGGTGAATTCCTCAAGCGGGGGTTGGAAAGCGGTGCAGCAATGGCGCACCCGGCTGAACCCACAGTGTAGGAATTCAAGATGGCGGCGCGACACGCACCGGCAGTCTGCGCCTGTAGGCCAAAGCGCCGAATCAGCTCAACTCCCGGAATCGGCCATGGCATTGGCATGAAAAAAGCCCGCAACGCCAAGGCAGTGCGGGCTTTGTGCTTTCCGGCCGACCTCTTGCTAAGAGGAGATGGAAGAAAGGATGAGGCTGGCCGGTCGGCGTAAACCAGCGCTTATTCGATGCTCAGCGTCACGGCCTTGCTCTGGGGCTCGAGCTTGGCCAGGGTCAGCGTCAGCACTCCATGCTCGAGCTTGGCCTTGCTGTTGGCAGCATCGATTTCATGGCCCAGATCCCAGGTGTATCTGACCTGGCGGGCAGCGCCTTCCACGCTTTCGAGCTTGACGACAGAGCCTTCCAGCGAGAGTTTGAGTTGCTCGCGTGCCAGGCCTGGCACATCCAGGGTCAGGGTCGTGAATTGGTCGTCGCGGCTGACTTGAACCTGGCGTTGTACGGGGCTTGCAGCGCCCAGGGTTTCCTGCAGAAAACGTTGCAGGGCCAAGTCGGCGGCGCGAGGGGATACAAAGGTATTACGGCTCATCACAGGGGCGAAGAACATGGTGTTTAACTCCTTTAAACTGCGCGGCTTGCGTTGTTGCCGCTTGATTCATAGGTAGGTGGTGGCAAGCGCATTTCAAGAGGTTTTTTTGATGAATAAATTGCGTCGTGATGTCTTGAAATACCTGCAGTTGCCACTACTATGCGCGCCGTTCGGCATTGCTGGCGCTGCTGTGGCTGCAGCCAATGCCAAGCTTGCGCAACCCATCAGGCTGGCACTGGTGGAGAGTCTTTCGGGCCCGTTTGCAAACACGGGCGAGGCCGTGTTCCGCAATCTGCTGTGGGCGACCGAGCGGGTGAACGCGCGCGGCGGTGTGAGCCTGGCCGACGGTCCGCATGAGCTGGTGATAGAGCGCTATGACAGCAAGGGCCAGAACGAAGAGGCGCTGTCGGCGCTGCGCGCGGCCATAGACAGCGGTGCGCGCATTATCATGCAGGGCAACTCGTCGGCCACAGCGGCGGCGCTTCTCGACGCCATCGACAAGCACAACAGCCGAGACCCTTCGCGCCGTGTGCTGTATCTGAACTATTCGGCCGTGGACCCGGCGCTGACCAACGAGCGCTGCAGCTTCTGGCATTTCCGCTTCGATGCCCATGCCGATATGCGCATGGCTGCGCTGATGGAGGTCATCAAGGACGACAAGGCCGTACACAGTGCCTATCTGATCGGGCAGGACTACAGCTTTGGCCAGGCCGTGCTGCGCGAGGCAAGGCGCCAGCTTGGCGTGCAACGGCCCGATGTGCGCATCGTGGGCGACGAGTTGCATCCCGTGGGCCGCGTCAAGGACTTTGCGCCCTATGCGGTCAAGATCAAGCAAAGCGGTGCCCAGGCCGTGATCACCGGCAACTGGGGCAATGATCTGATGCTGCTCGTCAAGGCTGCGCGCGAGGCAGGCTATGAAGGGCGTTTCTACACCTTCTACGGCAATGCACTGGGCGCTCCGGCGGCCTTGGGTGATGCCGGTGTGGGCAAGGTGCTGGCAGTGGCCGACTGGCTGCCCAATGTGCCCACGGCCGAGAGCCGCGCCTTCTACCAGTCCTTCCGTCAGCGCTTTCCCAGGCCGCAGGACGACTATGTGCATATGCGCATGCAGCTCATGATCGAGGCTCTTGCGCAGAGCCTCGAAAAAGCCGGCAGCACGGACACCGTCGCCGTGGCCCACGCCATGGAGCATGCCAGGGTCCAGATGGCGGGCCGCTCGGGCAGCATGCGGGCGGCAGACCACCAGTTTCAGCAATCGCTGGTGGTTGGCATGATGGAAAAAAGAGGCAGCGCAGGCGTGGACTTCGATGTGGAAGGCTCGGGCTACGGCTTCAAGGTAGTGCGCGAGATTGCTGCGGCCAGGGCAGAGATGCCTGGTCAGTGCCAGATGAAGCGCTTTTGAGTGGCCGGAGAACTATCGAATCAATAGCTGCCAGCGCTTGTTGGAAATGCGCTGCAGCTCGAATGAATCTAGTTGCGTGTGGCAGAGGCGGTCTGGCTGGCCAGATAGGCTTCATGTACCTCGCGCCCCAGCTCTATCACCGACAGCGCATAGAACGCCGACCAGTTGTAGCGCGTGATGGCGTAGAAGTTCTCGGTACCCGCGATGTACTCCGTGGGGCCGGAGCTGCCGTTTTTCAGCTCGATCAGTGCCAGCGGACGCTCATAGTTGTCGGCGCCCAGCACACGTACTTCACGTTCTGCCATCTGCGCGGCAGTGAATGTGGGGTTGATATCGGGTGCGAGCAGGGTTGCCAGATTCTCACCCTGGGCGCGCATGTCCACGGTAAAGGCTGTGGGCAGGCCTGGCTTCCAGCCATGGCCGACGAAGTAGTTGGCGACCGAGCCGATGGCGTCGGTGGCGCTGTTGAACAGGTCTATGCGACCGTCACCGTCAAAGTCGACCGCGTACTTGTCCCAGCTGGTGGGCATGAACTGACCCAGGCCCATGGCGCCGGCATAGCTGCCGCGTAGCGCAAACGGGTCACCGCCCGTGCGGCTGGCCGTGACCAGCACCTGCTCGAGCTCGCCACGGAAGTAGTCGGTGCGGGCCTGGGCGCGAGGGTGGGATTGCGGAAAGTCCAGTGCCAGCGTGGCCAGGGCATCCATCACGCGAAAGTTGCCCATGTTGCGGCCGTAAATGGTTTCCACGCCGATGATGCCGACAATGATCTCTGCGGGCACGCCGAACTGCTGCTCGGCACGCGCGAGCGCCTGGTGGTTGGCCTGCCAGAACTTCACGCCGGCGCGTATGCGCACGGGGTCGATAAAGCGGCTGCGGTATACCGTCCAGTTCTTCACAAAGGTCTTGCCGGCCGGCGTCATCAGGCGTGTGACCACGGGCAGGTTGCGCGCTTCGCTCAGCTGCGCACGCACCCAGTCGACAGGCAGATCGCGGCGGACTGCGATTTCTTCGGCCAGTTGCATGGCGTCGCCCCGACCGGCATAGGCCACGGCCGTGGCGGCTGCAGCCGTGGCTACGGCAGCCGGTGCTGCCTTGCGGACGGCTTTTTTGGCCGGTGCGGCGATGACGCTGGCGGTCAGCAGGCACAGGGCCAGAGTACTCAGTGTTTTAGCTTTGAGGTGCTTGCTGTTATTGAGGGTGATGCTCATGTTTTATTTCTTGAGGGATAGGGCCAGCGTTGCTTCCGGATGGACAGCCAGCGTCGGCGCAAGGACTTCAATTCGGTGACTTCGGTATTGGAGGATGGCGCATAGCGTAGCCTTTCCATGTCCAGCAGCCAGTCGGATACGGCCGTAGCCAGGGGTGCGGATGCAGATTCCTTGGCCCAGCTCTCCTGCACGCGGCGCGAAAGGCTGCGCGCGGAGTCGCAGGCACCGCTCGCTATGCCTGCGCGCTGCAGCCGCAGTCTGGCAGCGTGCATGAGCTGGCTCCAGCCGTCGCGTTGCGGACGTGTGGCGCGGGCCCAGATCAGCCACAGCAGCGCCAGAGCGCTCAAGCTGCCCGCCAGCAGGCGCAGCAGATCCGTCCAGCTTGGCGATTCGAAGCCCAGGCTCTGCAGCAGATTGAGCTGACGGCTTTGCGTGTAGTTGATTACCCACTGGTTCCAGCGGTTGTTGACGGCCTCCCAGACGGCGCGCAGCTTCTCCAGCGTGCCGGTATCGACGAAGTTGCCAACGGCGCTGGCAAAGGCACCGGGGGGAGGGCTCAGGCGCTGGAACTGGCCGACCCGGCTGGGTGCGACAGCGCCCGTGGGATCCACACGGACCCAGCCCCGGCCGGCAATCCAGACCTCGGTCCAGGCATGGGCATCGCTGTTGCGCACGGTCCAGTAATTGTCCACGCTGTTGCGGTCGCCGCCCTGGTAGCCGGTCACGATGCGCGCGGGCACTCCCATGCTGCGCATGAGCACGGCAAAGGCTGAGGCGATGTGCTCGCAAAAGCCTTGCTTGCTGTCAAACCAGAAGTCATCGGCGGTGTGGTCGCTGTCGACCACGCCGGGCTCCAGTGTGTAGGTGTAGCCGCCGGTTTTCAGGCGCTGCAGGGCGGAGGCGATCAGCCTGTCAGTATCCGCGCCGGCGCCCGGCTGGGCGCGCAATTCGGCCTGCAAATGTTCGCCCAAAGCCTGTGTGCGTGGGTTGCTGCCGGCTGGCAGTTGCAGATAGCGCTTGAGCTCTGGAGTGAGCTGCAGCGGCCCATGACTGAAGTCGAGATGGCTTTGGGCATCGACACGCAGCACATCGATAATCGGGCGCCAGCTCAGCCACTGGAGGCTGGAGCTCATGCGAAGCCTGCCTACCGAGGCGCCCGGCGGAATCTGCGGTTCGGTCTTGGCGGCATCCAGCAGGGTCAGCCAGCGACGCTTGCTCGGCTCGATCAGCATCTGGTAGTGGATGGGTTCACCGCTCACGCGCAACTGAGGCATGGCCATGGCGTCGAGCACAGGGTCGGCCTGCCAACGGCGGCCATCGAACTGGCTGAGAACCGGGCCGCGAAAGTACAGGGCGTTGGCCGGCGGCTCTTTGCCCTCGGGGGTATCGAAACGGATGCGCAGGGCCACGCTGTCGTCCATGGCCAACGAGGCGACCTCGCCCACGCGCATGCTTTCGGACAGGCCCGAACGCCCGGCCATATCATCGGATGGCACGCCCCATAGCGGTGTCATGCGCGGAAAAAACAGAAACAGCGACACCATCACGGGCGCTCCCCAGAGCGCGAGCCAGCCTGCAGTGCGCAGAGCCTGTGTCAATGGAGGCTTGCCGGCCGTCATATGGGCGTTGACCAGGGCTGTGAGCAGGCCCATCAGCCCGAGCACCATGGCCATGGCTGTGGGCAGGGACTGCGAATAGAAAAAGTTGCTGAGCAGTACAAAAAAGCCCAGAAAGAACACCACCATGGCATCGCGCCGCGCGCGCAGCTCCAGTGTCTTGAGCGACAGCAGCATGACGACCAGGGTCACGCCGGCATCGCGGCCCACAATCGTTTTGTGCGTGGCCCAGGTCGCTCCAATGGCGATGGTCAGTACGCCCGCCAGCACCCAGCGGCTGGGCAGGGGGGCGCTGGTCAGTGCCAGGCGTGCGCGCCACAGCAACAGGACTGAGGCAAAGGCGCTGGTCCACCAAGGTGTGTGCTGAACCTGAGGCAGCATGATCCAAGCGATGACGGCGAGCAGAAACAGCGTGTCCCGTGCATCGCGCGGCAGGGCAGTCAGGCGCTGCAGCCAGCTGCTGCCGGCGGAAGAGGCGGTTGCTTTCATGGACAGGCGGCCAATGCTTCGAGGCAGCGCGTGGTGTGCTGTACACCGCTGGCCGGCGCGATTTCCTGGCCTCCGGGCAGGCGCAGGCCCCAGGTACGGCCTTGCTGCTGAGCCATCAGCACCCAGGCGGCAAGGCGCGACAACCGCGCCTCATGGTCGGCCAGGCCGGTATGGCGCGCATCGAGCCAGAGACGGTGATGGTGGGCCATGGGCCGGTCGCGGCTGACCAGTTGGTGGCTGCCTGCGGCAAAGGACTGAGCCGCTTTCTTCCATACCACCAGCTTGAGCGGGTCGCCAGTCTGATAGCTGCGCACGCCATCGAATTCATCACCGCTGCGTACCTGGGCGCTGCTGCGGCCGCCGGCTTCGGGGCTGGCGGCTGGCAGCGGCGGGGCATGGGTTTCAGGTGCGGGATAGACCCAGACCAGGGTTTGGGGCCGCCACAGAGCCCAGACGCGAAATGCGCCCAGCGGGTAGCGCGTGAGTATGGAGATGGCGGGCAGCTCCTGCCGGCCGCGACGTGTGGGCATGAAGCTCAGCTGCACGGCGGTGCTGCCCTGCTCGGGAATGTCGACCCAGGTCCAGGCATCAGAGTGATCGGTGTTGTGCCGGGTCTTGTGCAATGCGAGGCCTATGCCCCAGCGACGCGAGCGGCGGGCATTGTGCAGGCTGATATGCATGGGGCAGGGCGCATGGGCAAAGCAGCCGCCCGACGCGTTGCCTTGAGTACCTGCGCCGCTGAGGCTCAACTGCAGACCGCGCAGATTGCCATGGCCCACAACCATGCTGGCGGCCGCGCTGCCTGCCAGCAGGAACGTGAGCAGGTAGCCCAGGTTAAGTTGGTAGTTGATGGCAGCAATCAACAGCACGATCAGCGTGGCCAGCATGGCCCAGCCCGCGCGCGAGGGCAGGATGTAGACATTGCCCTGGGTCAGCGTGAGCTGGTCGCTGCGCGGCAGACGTGCAAACATCCACTCGCGCACCCTGGCGCGGGGCGAGAGCCGCTGGAAGATATTGGAAGTCTCTGGCTGCTCGCCCTTTGATGCCGAGCGCTTCATGTTATGAAATTCATGACGAAATACATCGGCAGCATCAAGATAGCGGTACGGCTTGCATCATGGCGCGCACCTGCTCCACGGCACCACGGCCTGCATGGCCCACGGGAACCAGACGGTGGGCAATCACCTGAGGGAGTATGGCTTGCACATCGTCGGGCGCCACATAGTCGCGGCCTTCCATCAGCGCGATGGTCTTGGCCGCACGCAGCAGCGCGATGCCTGCGCGTGGTGACAGGCCCTGGGCAAACCACTGGCCGTTGCGTGTGGCGGCAATCAGATCCTGCACATAGTCGAGCAGGGCGTCGCTGGCATGCACGGCCAGAGCAGCAGCCTGCAGTTGCTGCAGCTGCTGCTGGGAGATGACGGGCAGCAGTGCATCGGCAGCGGCGCGCCGGCCATTGCCCGCGAGCAGCTTGCGCTCGGAATCGCGCGAGGGATAGCCCAGGCTGATGCGCATGAGAAAACGGTCCAGCTGGCTTTCGGGCAACGGGAAGGTTCCCAGCTGCTCCAGGGGGTTCTGGGTGGCAATCACAAAGAAGGGTGCGGGCAGGCTGTGGGTCTTGCCTTCGGTCGTGACCTGGCGCTCCTCCATGGCTTCGAGCAGCGCACTCTGGGTCTTGGGGCTGGCGCGGTTGATTTCGTCGGCCAGCAATACCTGAGCAAACACCGGCCCGGGATGGAACACAAAAGCCTCTTGTCCGCGATCGTAGATGGAGACCCCCGTGAGGTCGCTGGGCATGAGGTCGGCGGTGAACTGCACACGAGAGAACTGCAGGCCGAAACTGCGTGCCAGCGCATGGGCCAGGGTGGTCTTGCCTACACCAGGAACGTCTTCGATCAGCAGGTGACCGCCTGCCAGCAAACAGGCGACACCGTCTCTGACCTGATCCGGCTTGCCCTCCATCACCGTGTTAAGCTGACTCAAAAGCGCATTAATTGTGTTCTGTGCATGCATGGCAGAAACATATCCTAAATAAGCGATAGCGGAGACATGACTGTGGGCAAGACAGGTTATTTCACCCACCGGGATTGCTGGTTGCATGAGATGGGGCCGGGCCACCCTGAATGCCCGGCGCGGCTGGACGCGATAGAGGACAGGCTGCTGGTCAGCGGCGTGGGCGATGCGCTGGAGCGCTGCAATGTGCCGCTGGCATCATTGGCAGAGATCGAGCTGGCGCATGACCCCATGCATATTGCCGCCCTGCAGGGCCTGACCGACCGGCTGGAGCAGGAGCTGGCAGCTGGCGGGCCCGAGCACAGGCAGCTCGACACAGATACCTCCATCAACCGCCACACCTTCAAGGCCGCACTGCGTGCTGCAGGGGCCACACTGGCTGCTACCGATGCCGTGCTGGCCGGTGAACTGGAAAATGCCTTTTGCAGCGTGCGCCCGCCTGGTCACCATGCCACGCGCAACCAGGCCATGGGTTTTTGCTTTTTCAACAATGTGGCCGTGGGCGTCAAGTATGCGCTGGAGCGCCACCATCTCAAGCGCGTGGCCGTGATCGACTTTGATGTACATCACGGCAACGGCACGGAAGACATCCTGGCCGGTGATCCGCGCGTGCTGATGTGCGGCATCTTCCAGCATCCCTTCTACCCGTTCAGCGGCGACAAGGACCCGGCCTCCAATATGCTCAACGTGCCCGTGGCCGCTTACACAAAGGGCATGGACATTCGAGAGATCATCGAGATGATGTGGATTCCGCGCCTCGAAGCATTCAAGCCCGAGATGATCTTCATCAGCGCCGGCTTTGATGCGCATCGCGAAGACGATATGGGCCAGCTCGGCATGACGGAAAACGACTTTGCCTGGATCACCACTCGCATCAAGGACATCGCACGGCGTTTTTCCAAGGGTCGCATTGTTTCCTGCCTCGAAGGCGGTTACGTAATGGACCCGCTGGCGCGCAGCGTGGAAGCACATCTGCGCGTATTGGCCGATATCTAGTCCGAAAGCAGGGTGACAGCAATGAGCGATTCCTTGGTACAACTGAGTCAGGATGAGCGCGGCGTGGCACGCATCACGTTGAGCGACGCGCAGCGTTTCAACGCCTTGAGCAGTGAAATGCTCATGGCCCTGCAGTCGGCGCTGGATGCCGTGGCCAAGGACGAGCAGGCGCGTGTGGTGGTGCTGGCCGCCCAAGGCAAGGCCTTTTGCGCCGGGCATAACCTCAAGGACATGGCGGCCCATATGGAGCTGGCTTACTACCAGCAGCTGTTTGCCCAGTGCAGCCGCATGATGCTCTCGATTCAGAAGCTGCCTGTTCCCGTCATTGCAAGAGTACAGGGCATCGCAACGGCAGCAGGTTGCCAGTTGGTGGCGCAGTGTGATCTGGCCGTGGCCAGCAGCGAGGCTCGCTTTGCCACCAGCGGCATTCAATACGGCTTGTTCTGCTCCACGCCCAGCGTGCCCTTGGTGCGCAACATGCCGATCAAACAGTCCATGGAAATGCTGCTGACGGGTGAGTTCATCGATGCGCAGACGGCTCTGCACTACGGTCTGCTCAATCGCGTGGTCGAGCCGGAGCGGCTCGATGCCGGGGTGGAAGAGGTGGTGTCTGCCATCGTGAGCAAGCCCCGGGTGGCCATCAGAATGGGCAAGGAGCTGGTCTATCGCCAGCGTGAAATGGGCCTGGAGTCGGCTTATCAGCTGGCGGGTCAGACCATGGCTACCAATATGCTGGATGCCGACGCGCAGGAAGGCGCTCAGGCTTTTGCGCAAAAGCGCCGGCCTCGCTGGCGCTAAACCCTGGATTTGCGCTCCCCGGCCTTCGTTGTTGGGCAGGCGGAGCTGCGTGGATGGCGTCGTTCACAGCGCGGAGTCTTGTGTTTTCGGCCCGTCCATTTGAACGACGAGGCCGCTTTCTGGCAGTGTTACCGTGAGGCCTATCTGGATGCAGGCATGGCACTGATGGACTCAATTCCTAGGTTTTACCCTGATTTGACCCATCTGAGACCCATGATTTCGCAAGGCTTGTGCATAAAATTGAACGGTCGTTCTTTTTTATGCCGTTCCACCTGCGAAGGCTGCTGCACAGATCTCCGGGCAGATTGTCTGGAAAATTGTGCAGAGAGTGTTGCGGTGCCGCATAAAATGAATCCAGTTTACGTAAACGTCAATGCAGTAATCATTAAGGAGCCGCAGCAATGAAGGTATTGGTCCCTGTCAAGCGCGTGGTGGACTACAACGTCAAGGTCCGCGTGAAGTCGGACGGCACGGGTGTGGACATCGCCAACGTCAAGATGAGCATGAACCCCTTTGACGAAATCGCCGTCGAAGAAGCCGTGCGCCTGAAAGAAAAAGGCGTGGTGACCGAAGTCATCGCAGTCTCCTGCGGCGTGGCCCAGTGCCAGGAAACCCTGCGCACGGCCATGGCCATCGGTGCCGATCGCGGCATCCTGGTCGAGACCGATGTCGAGCTGCAGCCCCTGGCCGTGGCCAAGCTGCTCAATGCCTTGGTCGCCAAGGAGCAACCCGGCCTGATCATCTGCGGCAAGCAAGCCATCGACGACGACGCCAACCAGACCGGCCAGATGCTGGCGGCCCTGGCCGATCTGCCCCAGGCCACCTTCGCCTCCAAGGTCGAAGTCGCCGGCGACAAGGTCAACGTCACTCGCGAAGTGGACGGTGGCCTGGAAACCGTGGCCCTGTCCACGCCCGCCGTCATCACCACCGACCTGCGCCTGAACGAGCCCCGCTACGTCACCTTGCCCAACATCATGAAGGCCAAGAAAAAGCAGCTGGACACCTTCAAGCCCGAAGACCTGGGCGTGGACGTGACGCCCCGCCTCAAGACCGTGAAGGTCTCCGAGCCTGCCAAGCGTGGCGCTGGCGTCAAGGTGGCCGATGTGGCCGCTCTGGTCGACAAGCTGAAAAATGAAGCCAAAGTGATCTAAAGGAAGAACGACAAATGACTTCTCTCGTTATTGCAGAACACGACAACGCTTCGATCAAGACTGCGACCCTGAACACCGTGACGGCTGCCAAGGCTTGCGGCGGTGATGTGCATGTGCTGGTGGTTGGCGAAGGTGCAGCCGCTGCAGCAGCCGCTGCCGCCCAGATCGCCGGTGTCTCCAAGGTCATCCATGCCGACGGCGCCAGCCTCAAGGACGGCCTGGCCGAGAACGTCGCCGCCCAGGTGCTGGCGATTGCCGGCAACTACAGCCACATCCTGTTCCCCTCGACCGCCTCGGGCAAGAACGTGGCGCCCCGCGTGGCCGCCAAGCTGGACGTGGCCCAGATCAGCGACATCACCAAGGTCGACTCCGCCGACACCTTCGAGCGCCCCATCTATGCGGGCAACGCTATTGCCACCGTGCAGTCCGCCGATGCCGTCAAGGTCATCACCGTGCGTACCACCGGCTTTGACGCAGCCGCTGCCACTGGCGGCTCGGCGGCCGTGGAAACGGCGGCAGCCGTGGCCGACAGCGGCAAGAGCGCCTTTGTGGGCCGCGAAGTGACCAAGAGCGACCGTCCCGAACTGACGGCAGCCAAGATCATCGTCTCCGGTGGCCGTGCTCTGGGCTCGGCCGAGAAGTTCACCGAAGTGATCACCCCTCTGGCCGACAAGCTGGGTGCGGCCATCGGTGCCAGCCGTGCGGCCGTTGATGCGGGCTACGCGCCCAACGACCTGCAAGTGGGCCAGACGGGCAAGATCGTGGCGCCCCAGCTGTACATTGCCTGCGGCATCTCGGGCGCGATCCAGCATCTGGCGGGCATGAAGGACTCCAAGGTGATCGTGGCGATCAACAAGGACCCCGAAGCACCGATCTTCTCGGTGGCCGATTACGGTCTGGAAGCCGATCTGTTCACGGCTGTGCCCGAACTGGTCAACGCGCTGTAATTTGGCGCACATCAAAAGAGGGGCTTCAAGCCCCTCTTTTTCCATGGGCGCCTGGCTCGTACAGGTCAGGTCATCAACAATAATTCGGCAGCTGCATGGGCGCTTCAGACCCACTGCATTGATGGAGAGGGAGACTCTGAATGAATCGCAAGCATTGGGTGTTGGCGCGAGCCGGTTTGGTCGCCATGTGTGCAGGTGCTGTTTTGGTGGCACAGGCCTGGACGGTAGGGCAGGTGGCCCCGATGTCGGGGGCCGAAGCCAGTCAGGGGCGGGCCTATGCGCAGGGCATGCGTCTGTACTTTGACCAAGTCAACAAGGCCGGTGGTGTACAGGGCCAGCCTGTGGAGCTGGCCGTGCTCGATGATGTGGGCCATCCCGAAGAGACCGTGACCAAGACGCGCAAGCTGCTGAGCGAATCCAAGCCCGTGGTGCTGGCAGGCTATTTCGGCAATCGCAATCTCTTGGCCTTGCTGGAGAGCAAGGCTCTGGATGGCTCGCAGATTCCGCTGGTGGGTTATCAGAGCACGGATACCCGTGTGCTGGCATCACCCCAGATGTTCTCCACGCGTGCAGGGCTTGTCGAGCAGATCGCAAAGATTTCCACCCACCTGGCCACCGTAGGCATCACGCGGCTGGCATTGGTGTTCGAGGAGCGTCCCGATGCACAGGAGCTGACGGCCTTGGTGACCAAGGCCGTGAACCCCAGCGGGGCCAAGCTGGTCGCATCGGCCATGCTCAAGAGCCGAGGTGGCTCGGACAAGGCTGTGCAGGAGCTGCAGGCTGCGAAGACTTCGCCTCAAGCCATCCTGTTGGTGGCTTCCAGCCCTGCCACGGCGGCATTTGTCGAGGCATATCGCATGGAGGGCGGTACTGCCCAGGTCTATGCCACGGCCGAGGCCGATATCGAGCAGTTGGCCAAGCGTCTTCCTGTGGAGTACATGAGCGGTCTGTCGATTGCCCAGGTGGTGCCCAGTCCCTATAAGGTCTCGGGCAAGCTCAACAAGGAGTTTCGCGACGCGACGATTGCTGCGGGCAAGTCCCTGGACGTTCCGGTGAGCTTTGCGATGATGGAAGGCTTTGTGAATGCCAAAGTCATCGTGGAGGCCATGCGTCGCAGCCAGCCGGTGACGCCGGAAAAAATGAGTGCCGCCTTGCGCGGATTGGAGTCTTATGACCTGGGTGGCTACTGGGTGAACTTCAAGCCCGGTCAAGTGGGATCCAAATATGTGGACCTGTCCATCGTCAATGCCGCCGGGCGTGTGACGCAGTAAGAAACCAAGGCCTGACGCAGCACCGCGCTCAGGCCTTTTTTGCGCCTGCTCCCATCACGATGCTCCTCCGTACACAGAGAAGGCAAAACTGTTGCCCTGGGGACAGGGAGTGGCGCCATGGCAGGCGAAACTGGCCAAAGGCCAGTCGGACGGCTTCACCGTCGGCACAGGGGTGCAAACAGTGAGCCGTCCTTCGAACTGCTTCTGAAATAAGAGCTGCCTGCGTATCTGGAACAAACGCTACAGCCCTTTTTTATTGATAAAACGAAGAAGGAGACAACACATGTCCAAGCTGCCACCTGCCCTCAAAAAGCTGGCTCTGCCTGTCATCGGCTCGCCGCTTTTCATCATCAGCAATCCCAAGCTTGTCATCGAGCAGTGCAAGGCCGGTATCGTCGGCTCCATGCCTTCTCTCAATGCCCGCCCGGCCGAGCAGCTGGAGGACTGGCTGGCAGAGATCACCGAGACTCTGGCGGCCTGGGACAAGGCCCATCCCGATCGCCCTTCTGCACCATTCGCCATCAATCAGATCGTGCACAAGAGCAATGACCGTCTGGAGCACGACATGCAGGTCTGCGCCAAGTACAAGGTGCCCATCATCATCACCAGCCTGGGTGCGCGTGAAGATGTGAATCAGGCCGTGCATGGCTGGGGCGGTGTGGTGCTGCACGACATCATCAACAACAAGTTTGCTCGCAAGGCCATTGAAAAAGGTGCCGATGGCCTGATCGCCGTGGCAGCCGGTGCTGGCGGCCATGCGGGTGTGAAGAGCCCATTTGCCCTGGTGCAGGAAATTCGCCAATGGTTTGACGGCCCTCTGGCGCTGTCCGGCTCGATTGCCACGGGTGGCTCGATTCTGGCGGCCCAGGCCATGGGTGCGGACTTTGCCTATATCGGATCGGCCTTCATTGCCACCGACGAGGCGCGTGCCGTAGAAGCCTACAAGCAGGCGATCGTCGAGGGCAGCTCCGACGACGTGGTCTACAGCAATCTGTTCACAGGCGTGCATGGCAACTATCTGGCACCTTCGATTCGTGCGGCCGGTCTGGATCCGGAAAACCTGCCCGAATCAGACCCCAGCAAGATGAATTTTGGCGGCGGTGCGCAAAAGGCCTGGAAAGATATCTGGGGCTGTGGCCAGGGTATCGGTGCCATTGACAAGGTGCAGTCCACGGCGGAGCTGGTGGCTCGCCTCAAGCGTGAGTACGCCGAAGCCAAGGCAAGCCTGCTGGTTGCCTGAGGCAGCTCACTATCTTCTGTGTCAACGGCGTCTTCGGACGCCGTTTTTTATGGGCGGCTTGCTCACTTGATGTTGCTCAAGCACGACTTGTGCAAGGGTTAACCCTTATTAAATCGCTTCGGAGTTGATGCGTATCAATGTAGGCCTGGTCCTGCAATTGGCTTTTGCATATCAAGTCATGATGATTGTCAAAAGAAGAGTAGTATTCCGTTAATTTCAGTAAATACTGAAAATTGAGAAATGCAACACACCCCTTCTTCCTCCACCGACAAACAGGTCGATACAGCACATGCCGAGTTGGCGAGCGTCATCCGTCGCCTCAGCGCGGGAGCTGTGTGGCAGGTGTTTGCCGGGCTGATATGGCTGCCGCAGGCAGCCTTGCTGGCCTGGGCTGTGCAACTCATGGCCAACGGTCAGGGCAGGGCCGCCGTCTGGCCCATGGCTGCTGGCGTGTTGTTGCTGGGCTTGCTGCGAGCCTGGGCAGAAGGCCATGGCGGCATGCTGGCTAACCGTGCAGCGCGCGCGCAGCTCAGCAGCTTGCGCGCCCGGGTGGCGCAGTCGCTGGCTCAGACATCGCCGCTGGACAAGAGCCGCCCAGCTTCCGGCCAGGCGGCTAGCGCCATGGCCGAGCAGGCCGAGGCCATTGTTCCGTGGCTGGCGCGTTACCAGAGCGCGATGTGGCGTGTGCGTCTGCTGCCCTTGGTGATTTTGGCTGCCGTGGCCTTGCAGTCATGGGTCGCTGCTCTGATTTTGATGGTTGCCGCGCCGCTGATTCCGCTTTTCATGGCGATCGTGGGCTGGCGTGCCAAGGCGGCCAGCGAAGAGCAGATGCTGCAGCTCGGTCATATGAACGCTTTCTTGCTGGACCGCCTGCGTGGCCTGAGCACGCTACGTGCACTGCATGCCGTGGAGCTGACGGGCCAGCGGCTGCGTGACCATGCCGAAGACCTGCGCACCCGCACCATGCGCGTGCTGCGCATTGCCTTTCTGTCTTCTGCGGTGCTGGAGCTTTTCTCGGCACTGGGTGTGGCCATGGTGGCCGTCTATATAGGTTTTCACCTGCTGGGCACGCTGAATTTCGGCGCCTGGGGCGACAAGCTCGGTCTGGGCCAAGCCATGTTCGTGCTGCTGCTGGCGCCGGCATTTTTCGAGCCTTTGCGCGATCTCTCGGCCGTCTGGCATGACAGAGCCGCAGGCGAGGCCGCACTGCAGACCTTGCAGAGCATGCAGGCGCAGTCCATGCAGATTGTCGGTGCACAACATGCCGCTGAAGCATCTCCGGTCGATGAGCAGTCATGGCCTGGCCAGCCTGTGTCCGTAAGCGTTTCGGGACTCAAGGTTCAGGCGCCAGGCAGTGACTCCAGCCTCGCGCCGCTGTCTTTGCACATACAGGCCGGCGAGCATGTGGCGCTGTGGAGTCCCAGCGGCAGCGGCAAATCCGTGCTGCTGGCGCAGATTGCTGGCCTTTTGCCGGTACAGCAAGGCCGTATCGAAATCGACCGGCAAACGCTTGAGACCGGCAGTGCTACCCAGCTGCGCCGGCGCATGGCCTGGCTGGGTCAGTTGCCCCATGTCTTTGCCGGCTCGGCCGCGCGCAATATTGCGCTGGGGCGCAGCTCGGTAGGACCCAAGCAGATTGCCGAAGCTACGCAGCTGGCGGCACTTGATGAGGCCCTGGAGCATCGCCCCGGCGCAAGCCTGGGTGAGGGCGGCGCAGGCCTTTCCGGTGGCGAGGTGGTACGTTTGGCTCTGGCACGTATGGCCGCGCAGACACGGGCCGGACTGCTGCTGGTCGATGAACCTACTGCTCATCTGGATCCCGAGACAGCAGCCCAGATTACGCAGTCTCTGCGCCATATGGCCAGGGGGCGCACCATGCTGGTCGCCACCCACGATGCACAGCTGGCCGCTGCCATGGATCGCGTGATCGAGCTGCCGCTGCTGCGACCGGCGCGGGAGCCGCAGCCATGAAGATGCGAGCCATTTCAATGCGCGAGATGCTGAAGCTGCTGGGCCAGATGGCGCCGCACAAGCTGTGGCTGGGAGGTGCCGCCCTGGCAGCGCTTACGGTGCTGATGGGCATGGCATTGCTGGGTTTGTCGGGCTGGTTCATCACGGCCACGGCCCTGGCCGGGCTGGTGCCTGCCACGGCCCTGGTGTTCGATGTGTTCATGCCCTCGGCCGGCATTCGCCTGCTGGCTGTGGGCCGCACCGGTGCCCGCTATGCCGAGCGCCTGGTGACTCACGACGCCACACTGGCTGTGCTGGCCGCTTTGCGCCAGAGACTGTTCCTGAGCTGGGCTCGCCCGCAGGCCGCCCGTCTGCTGCTGCAGCGCCCGGCCAGGCTGTTGCAGCGTCTGACCTCCGATGTGGATGCCCTGGACAATCTTTATCTGCGCCTGCTGGTGCCCGCCGTAGCGGCGCTGGGCGCGGCCTTGCTGGCGGCTCTGGCCTACGGGTTCATGCGCTGGTGGCTGGGCCTGTTGACCCTGGCGTGGATGCTGCTGACTGGCTGGGGCATTGCCCTGTGGCATGGCTTGCGCAGCCGCAAGGCCGCTGTACGCCGTGCCATGGCACTGGAGGCCATGCGTGCCCAAACCGTGGATCTGGTTGCAGGCCAGACCGAGCTGCTAATGGCAGGCCAGTTGCCTGCCCAGGTGCAGCAAGTGCTGCACAGCGATGCGCGCTGCGCCCAGGCCGATGAGCGGCTTTATCAATCCGAAGCGGCTGCCGCCCAGGCTTATGGTGCGGTGTCTGCCATTACTTTGAGCGCATCCGTGCTGTTGATGGCCTGGTTGATGGAACAGGGCCGCATCAACGCGCCGGTTGCTGCGCTGGGTATTTTGCTGGCACTGTCGGCAATGGAGCCGTTTGCAGCTCTGCGCAGAGGGGCAGAACAGGCCGGGCGTACCTGGCTGGCGCTGCGCAGGCTGGCTCCACCGCTGGCGGCCAAGGCCGAAGCGGCAGAGAGTCCGCAGCAGCCTGTGCAGAAGCTGGCCGTCAGCCTGCAGTCTGTCCGACTTCGTCAATTGGGTCCGATAGACCTGAACGTGCGCCAGGGCGAGCGCGTGGTGCTGATCGGCAGCAGCGGTGCAGGCAAGACCAGCTTGCTGCATTTGATGGCGGGTGAGCTGCAGCCGGACGAAGGCGTGGTTCAGGCCCGCGGCTGCAGCTGGATGACACAGAGAACCGAGCTTTTTCAGGACAGCCTGCGCAACAACCTGAGGCTTGCCGATGCCAAGGCCGACGATGAGCAACTGTGGGGCGTCCTGCAGGCTGCAGGTCTCAGAAGCGACGTCATGGCCCTGCCACAGGGGCTGGACACCATGCTGGGTGAAGGCGGCCTGGGTCTGTCCGGAGGCCAGTCGCGCCGGCTGGCACTGGCCAGACTGCTGCTGAGCCCGGACCGCTGCTGGCTGCTTGATGAGGTGACGGAGGGACTGGATGCCGTCACTGCTGCCGATGTGCTGAAGCGGTTGGTGCAGGCGGCTGAGAGCGGCTCGCGAACGCTGATTTTTGCCACGCATTGGCAGCGTGAGGCGAGCCTCGCCGATCGCATTGTGTATCTGCAGGCAGGACAGGTAAGAACGCAAGCCCTGCGCGGCACGCCAGAGTTTGAGCAGTTGATGGCAAGGCTGCGACCCGATGCGCTGGGTGCTGTTGCACCGCAGTCCATATGTTTTTCCGATTGATTTTTGAAGTACCGAGAGAAAGGACCTGACCATGGACCTCGACATCGTCGATTTATCGCGACTGCAGTTTGCGATAACGGCGCTCTACCACTTTCTGTTTGTGCCGCTGACACTGGGCCTGTCCATACTCGTTGCCATCATGGAGACGGTGTATGTGATGACCGGACGAGCCATCTGGCGCGACATGACCAAGTTCTGGGGCGTGCTGTTCGGCATCAACTTCGCCATGGGCGTGGCCACCGGCGTGGTGATGGAGTTCCAGTTCGGCATGAACTGGAGCTACTACAGCCACTATGTGGGCGACATCTTTGGTGCGCCGCTGGCGATCGAGGGTTTGATGGCCTTCTTCATGGAGGCGACCTTTGTCGGCCTGTTCTTCTTTGGCTGGGATCGCCTCTCCAAGGTCAAGCACCTGATCGTCACCTGCCTGATGGCCATAGGCACCAACTTCTCGGCACTATGGATTCTGGTCGCCAATGGCTGGATGCAGAACCCCGTGGGTGCTACTTTCAACCCCCAGACCATGCGCATGGAAGTGAATGACTTCTTTGCCGTGCTCACCAATCCCGTGGCACAGGCCAAGTTTGTGCACACGGTGTCGGCGGGCTATGTCATGGCCTCGCTGTTCGTGCTGGGTATTTCGGCCTGGTATCTGCTCAAGGGTCGTCACATCCATCTGGCCAAGCGCTCGATGACGGTGGCCGCATCCTTTGGTCTGGCTGCTTCGCTGTCGGTGGTAGTGCTGGGTGACGAATCCGGCTACCTGTCCTCGGAACACCAGAAGATGAAGCTGGCGTCGATCGAAGCCATGTGGGAGACCGAGCCCGCACCGGCCTCTTTCACGGCCTTTGGTTTCCCCGACCGCGAGGCGCGCGAGACCCATTTTGCCGTGCACATCCCATGGGTCATGGGCCTGATCGGTACGCGTTCGCTGGACACCCAAATTCCCGGCATCAACGAATTGGTCAAGAGCGCCGAGGGCAATATCCGCAACGGTATCGACGCCTATGACGCGCTGCAAACCATTCGCAAGGCCAGGACCGATGCCGAGATTCCCGCCGAGGCACGCCTGCGCTTTGAGAACAATGGCGCCAATCTGGGCTACGCCCTGCTGCTGATGCGCTATGTGGATGACCCACGCAAGGCGACCGAAGCACAGATCCATCAGGCAGCAATGGATACCGTGCCGCCGGTCGGTCCGCTGTTCTGGACCTTCCGCATCATGGTGGCCCTGGGCATGTTCTTCATCGTGCTGACCGGCACCTTCTTCTGGCTGGCTGCCCGCCACAGGCTGGATGCCTACCCCTGGCTGCTCAAGGTTGCCGTGTTCTCGATTCCGCTGCCCTGGATCGCCGCCGAATGCGGCTGGGTGGTGGCCGAGCTGGGTCGTCAGCCCTGGATCATCGAAGGCGTGCTGCCCACGGCCATGGCGGTTTCCAATCTGGGCGCGAAGACGCTGTTGCTGACCATTGCCGGCTTTGTGCTGATTTACACCGTGCTGCTGGTTATCGAGCTCAAGCTGATGGTCAAGGCCATCAAGAAGGGCCCCGAGCATGAGAGCGAACCTCACCTCAGCCTCTACGAACCCATGATCAAGAAGCTGGCACGCGGCCAAAGCTGAGAGGAGCAACCAAATGATCTTGCATGAACTGATTTCATATGACGTGCTGCGCCTCATCTGGTGGCTGCTGCTCGGTGTGCTGCTGGTGGGCTTTGCCGTCACCGACGGCTTTGACCTCGGCGCCATGGGCCTGTTGCGCGCCACGGCCAAGACCGATGTCGAGCGCCGTACGGCCATCAACTCAGTCGGCCCCGTGTGGGAAGGCAATCAGGTGTGGCTGATTCTGGGTGGCGGTGCCATCTTTGCGGCCTGGCCCCAGCTTTACGCCGTGTCCTTCTCGGGCTTTTACCTGGCCATGTTTGCCGTGCTGGTGCCGCTGATCCTGCGTCCCGTGGCGTTCAAGTTCCGCAGCAAACATGAAGATGCAGCCTGGCGCAACCGCTGGGACTGGGTGCTGTGCATCACGGGTCTGGTGCCAGCGCTGCTGTTCGGCGTGGCAGTGGGCAATGTGATCCTCGGCGTGCCATTTCGTCTGGGTGACGATATGCGCATTTACTACGACGGCAGCTTCTTCGGCCTGCTCACGCCTTTCGCATTGCTGTGCGGTCTGGTCTCGCTGTCCATGCTGCTCATGCATGGTGCGGCCTGGCTGATGTTCAAGACCGATGGAGAAGTCGCCAACCGCGCCGCCAGGTATGGCACATGGTTTGCCGTGCTGACCACCGTGCTGTTTGCGGTTGCCGGCCTGTGGCTGGCTACAGGCATCAACGGCTATGTGATTACCAGCGAGATCAACCCCGTCGGTCCCTCCAACCCCTTGAACAAGACCGCAGCCGTGGCTGCCGGTGCATGGATGGCCAACTTCAAGTCCTATCCCTGGCTCTGGCTGGTGCCCGGTATCGGCCTGCTCATGCCGCTGATCGTGGCCATCGGCTTGCGCAGCCGTCGCGAGTGGCTGGCGCTGCTGGCAAGCGGCCTGGCGATTGCCGGAATCATCCTGACCGTGGGCGCTGCCATGTTCCCCATGATCCTGCCCTCCAGCATTGATCCGCGCTTCAGTCTGACGGTCTGGGACTCGTCTTCCAGCCATGTTGTGCTGTTCATCATGCTGGTCTGCGTGCTGATCTTCCTGCCCTTGATCCTGGCCTATACCAGCTGGGTGTACTCGGTGCTGCGAGGCAAGGTGGACGTGAAGGCCATCGTGACCGGTCAGGGCCACTCGTATTGAGATGGGACGCCCCTCAGACGCCATGCTGCGTTCTTCCTTCTGTGTGGGGGGCGGTTCGAATATTGTTGGCCCATGCATTGGATGGGCCGAATGAAAGGAAACTTATGTGGTATTTCGCCTGGTTGCTGGGTCTGCCGCTGGCAGCAGCCTTTGCCGTGCTCAATGCGATCTGGTTCGAGTTGATGGATGACGAGGCAACGCGTCGCAAGCTTCTGGAGCGAACCAAGTCGCTGCCGGATGCCTGAGTCGCCAAGACATGGAAAAGCCCGGTCGGCTTGGAGCTGACCGGGCTTTTTTTTATGGATGAGGCCTTGTCTTGCTCAGGCCGTGCGAGAGCTTCTCAACGCCTGCGTGGCCTGAGCCAGCTCGGTGATGAGCGACCAGTTGCCACTCTCCACGGCACTGGCGGGGACCAGCCAGGAGCCGCCCACGCAGACCACATTGGACAGCGCCAGAAACTCCGCCGCGTTGCCGGGCGAGATGCCGCCCGTGGGGCAGAAACGCAGCTCTCCGAACGGACCTTGCCAGGCCTTCAGCATCTGGATGCCGCCCGACTGCACGGCGGGGAAGAACTTGAGCTCGGTAAAGCCATCTTCCTGAGCCATCATGATTTCGCTGCTGGTTGCAACACCGGGCAGCAGCGGCAGGTTCAGATCGCGGCAGGCCTGGCCCAGCTTGCAGGTATAGCCGGGACTGACGGCAAACCTTGCGCCGGCCCGAGCAGCCGCCGCGGCATCGGCTGCATTGCGCACGGTGCCCGCACCGACGATGGCTTCGGGCAGTTGCTTGGCGATGGCCTCTATGCAGGCCAGGCCCTGAGGCGTGCGCAGCGTGACCTCCAGAACCCTGATGCCGCCGGCCAGCAGTGCTTTGGCCATGGGCACCGCATGCTCTGCGTTGTGCAGCACGATGACCGGAATCACCGGTGCATCCTGCATGATGGACAAGGCGGTCATTTGAGCAGCCATGTGCAAGCTCCTTCTTCTGCGCTCAGCGCATTGCGCCGGAATCCGGCAAACAGTTCACGGCCCAGGCCGCGGTGATTGGCTTGTTGCAACGCTGGCGGCATGATGGCCAGCGGCCTGGCTTCCCATTCGGCATCCGTCAGCTCGGCTTGCAGCAGGCCGGTGGGGGCATCGAGCACGATGATGTCTCCGCTTTGTACCTTGGCCAGCGGGCCGCCAGCCAGCGCTTCGGGACTGACATGGATGGCCGCCGGGACCTTGCCCGATGCGCCGCTCATGCGGCCGTCGGTGACCAGGGCCACGACATAGCCCTTGCCTTGCAGAACGGCCAGCGGAGGGGTGAGCTTGTGCAGCTCGGGCATGCCATTGGCCTGCGGACCCTGCCAGCGCACCACACAGACGACGCCATTGAAGCCATTGGTCTGGCAGGCCTGCTCCAGCGCACCGGATTTGAAGGCCGCCTGCAATTCATCCTGCGAATCAAAGACCCATGCCGGTGCCCGCAGTGCGTGGCGATCTTCAGGTACGGCGCTGATCTTGATGACACTGCGGCCAAGATTGCCTTTGAGCAGCTTCAAGCCGCCCGTAGGGCTGAAGGGGCGGCTGGCAGGGCGCAGAACAGTGTCATCGCCGGAGATGCCCGCATCCTGCCATTGCAACTGATGGTTTTCGACATGGGGGATGCGCCCGAAGGCGGCCAGCCCCTCGGGCCTAACCGTAAGCACATCGCCATGCATGAGTCCGGCCTGCAGCAGCTGGGCGATCACGTAGCCAGGGCCGCCTGCGGCCTGGAACTGATTCACATCGGCGCTGCCATTGGGGTAGACGCGGGCCAGCAGGGGAACCACCGCGGACAGCTGCTCGAAGTCATCCCAGTCGATGACGATTCCGGCAGCTCGGGCCACGGCCACCCAGTGGATCAGGTGATTGGTGGAGCCGCCGGTCGCCAGCAGGGCCACCATGGCGTTGACGATGCAGCGCTCGTCCACGACATGCCCTATGGGGGCAAAGCGGCGGCCCCGGGTGATGGACAGCACGGTACGCATGGCTTCGCGCGTGAGCAGTTCACGCTCTGCGTCGGCGGGGTTGATGAAGGCTGTGCCGGGAACATGCAGGCCCATGGCTTCGAGCAGCATCTGATTGCTGTTGGCCGTTCCGTAGAAGGTGCAGGTGCCCTGGTCATGGTAGGCCGCGTTTTCTGCTGCCAGCAGCTCCTGCCGGCCGACCAGGCCCTGCGCCGCCTGCTCGCGTACCTTGGCCTTGTCGCTGTTGGACAGGCCCGAAGTCATGGGGCCGGCAGGCACGAACACCATGGGCAGGTGGCCGAAGTGCAGGGCGCCGATCAGCAGGCCGGGAACGATCTTGTCGCAGACGCCCAGCATCAGGGCCGCATCGAAAGTGTCATGCGTGAGAGCCACGGCGGTGGACATGGCAATCGTGTCGCGGCTGAACAGGCTCAGCTCCATGCCGGGCATGCCCTGGGTCACGCCGTCGCACATGGCCGGCACACCGCCGGCCACCTGAGCCGTTGCGCCGTTGCGCCTGGCCTCGTCTTTCAGAATATCGGGGTAATGCGCAAACGGTGCATGGGCGGAGAGCACATCGTTATAGGCCGTGACGATGCCGACATTGGAGCCTTTTTCTTCAACGATGCGAATCTTGTCCGTGCCGGGCAGAGCCGCAAAGGCGTGGGCCACATTGGCACAGCCCATGGTGCGTACTTGTGGAGGGCGCGCGGCCATGGCATCGACCTGTGCCAGATAGTCGGAGCGGCTGGCGCGGCTGCGCTCCTGGATGCGCCGCGTCACCTGGTCCAGAACGGGGTGAAGTGCCATGATGAAAGTCCTTGGGCAGCAAGGCCTGTGCTTGGGGCGCAGGCATTGTCTTGGAATGAGTCAGAGCCATGCCCGGGGCATGGCTCCATGGTTGGGCGCTTATTTGGCGCGAGCTTGCTTGACGGCTGCCTGCACAGAGTCCCAGGTACCTTGACCCACGGACTTGGCAATGCCGGCATTGACGGTGCCGAGCTTGTCGCGCATGCGGCCTGCTTCGGCGGCTGGCAGCTCGTTGACCTGCATGCCCTTGGTCTTGATCTCGGCCAGAGCCTTGGCGGCTTCTTCGCGCGTGTCCTTGCGCTCGAATTCACGGCTCTTGATCGCCGCATCCTGCAGCACCTTCTTCTCGGCGGGGCTCAGCGTGTCCCACCACTTCTTGCTGACCGTCACGATCCAGGGGCTGTAGACATGGTTGGAGACGGTCAGGTACTTCTGCACTTCATAGAACTTGCTCGAAAGCACCGTGTTGAAGGGGTTTTCCTGACCGTCCACGGCTTTGGTTTCCAGCGCCGTGAACAGCTCTGAGAAGGGCAGGGGAACGGCATTGGCACCCAGGGTCTTGAAGCTGTCCAGGAAGACGTTGTTCTGCATCACGCGCAGCTTCACGTCCTGCAGATCTTCCAGCTTGGTGATGGGGCGCTTGTTGTTGGTCAGATTGCGAAATCCATTTTCCCAATAGACCAGACCCACCATGCCCTTGGGCTCCAGAGTGGCCTTGACCTTCTCTCCCACGGGGCCGTCCAGCACGGCATCGGCCTCCTTGGTGTTGGCAAACAGAAAAGGGGTGTCCCAGATCGCCATTTCGGGCGACAGACCCACCAGCGTGGCGGTGGAGCCGACCATCATTTCCTGGGCTCCGCCGATCAGGGCCTGCTGCATCTGCGTGTCCGAGCCCAGGGATGCGTTGCCGATGGCGCGGACCTTCATCTTGCCACCGCTGGCCTTTTCCACTTCCTTGGCGAACATGCGCACGGCACGACCCTGGTTGGAGTCCTCCACCAGGCCGTAGCCGAACCGCACCAGGCGGGGTTTGAAGTCCTGCGCCTGAACGGCGCCGGCGGCCAGCAGCATTGCCGTGAGTCCTGCGACTGCAAATTTGATACGCATACCCGTCTCCTTGCTTGATTGGGCCTGGGCCCTTTGATGAAATTGGAACTGTCGTGATGCGCTTGATTGCAGTGCGCACCATGCTATGAATCTAAGATCTTTCATGGATGGCATGCCGTTCTCAGTGCATCCATTTGAGCGGACCCGTGACCAGCTGAGGGAAGATCACGAAGAGCACGGCCAGCAGCACATAGACCATCAGGAAGGGATTGGTGCCCTTAATCACGGTTTCCATGCGCAGCCTGCCAACCCCGGCCACCACGTTCTGCACCGTGCCCACAGGGGGGGTGATCAGGCCGATACAGCCCACATAGATGAACATGAAGCCGAAGTACACGGGATCGATGCCGGCCTTGACGGCCAGCGGTGCGCAGACCGGACCGAAGATCAGAATGGTCGGGGTCAGATCCATGGCGGTGCCGACCACGAGCAGGAAGAGCATCATCACGGCCATGAAGAGCATGGGCTGATCCAGCAGGCCCGAGAAGCTGTCGGCCAGCATATTGGGCAGGTCGGCGAGCGTGATCATGTAGGCGGTCACAGTGGCCGCACCGCAGAGGAACATCACCACGGCGGTGGTCTTGGATGCGCCCAGAAAGACTTCGTAGAGCCTGCTCCAGCTCATCTCCCGATAGACCACCATGGACACGAACAGCGCGTAGACCGCGGCCACCACGGCGGCTTCGGTCGGCGTGAAGACGCCGCCCTTGAGGCCGCCCAGAATGATGACAGGCATCATCATGGCCCAGAAGCTCTTGGCCAGTGCCTTGAGGCGCAGGCCCCAGCTCACGCGTTCACCCGAGGTCAGCTGGTATTTGCGCGCGATGAACCACCAGGCAGCAATCAGAAAGCTGCCCATGAACAGGCCGGGAACGACGCCCGAGAGAAACAGCTTGCTGATGGAGGTGTTGGTGGTGACGCCGTAGATCACGAACGGCATCGAAGGCGGAATGATGGGGGCGATGATGCCGCCTGAAGCCAGCAGGCCGGCGCTGTAGCTGTCGGGATACTTCTGGTCGCGCATCATCGGCAGCAAGATGGTGGCCAGCGCGGCGGTGTCGGCAATGGCCGATCCGCTCATCGAGGCCAGCAGCACGGCAGCGCCGATGGCCACATAGCCCAGGCCACCCGGGATATGACCGACAAAGGCGCGGGCCAGATCGATGATGCGGCGTGACAGGCCGCCGGCATTCATCAGCTCACCTGCGAGGATGAAGAATGGCACGGCCAGCAGCGGGAAATTGTCGAACCCGGCTTGCAGGTTCTGCGCGAGCAGCTGGGTGTCGAAAAAGTCCAGGTGCCACATCAGTGCGACACCGGTGAGTATCAGTGCATGCGCAATCGGCATGCCGATCACCATGCCGCCGATCAGCACGGCGAGAAAAATCAGGGTAACGACCATGGCGCTCTCCTTACTCCACGCTGGTTTCAGAAGATTCGGACGGGGTGCCGCGCAGCATGTCGCGCACCACGACCAGCAGCATGCCTATGGCCAGCACCAGCGTCGCCGCTGCGCCCAGAGCCAGGGGATAGCCCAGCACGGTGCTGTAGCTGCTCCAGCCGGCAACGACCTGCTCCCAGGAGCCCCACAGCAGCAGGGCCATGCAGGCGCCGATCAGCAGTTGCGAGACCCAGAACAGGACTTTGCGGGTGATCGGGCCAACCCGCGATGTCACCATGTCAAAGCCCAGGTGGGCGCCTTCGAAAGCCGCCACGATGGCGCCGATGGCCACCAGCCATACAAACAGCAGGCGCGAGATCTCCTCATAGGAGACGATGCTGGTGTGGAAAACGTAGCGCAGCACCACGTTGACGAAAACGGCAACCACCATGCCGGCCAGGGCCAGCACCATCAGGCCTTCGGCCAGGCGCTTGAGCCATGGCTTGCGGCCCTGTGCCTCTTTGCGATCTTCAGACATTGGCTGTCTCCTGCTGTCTTTATGCTTGGGATTCGCGCCTTGCCCATTGCCGGGCCGCGAGCGCGATGTCGTTGAGATTCATGGTGGCGCTGACGGTCAGAACATCGGGCTCCTGACGCGGGTCTTCCAGCGTCGTGAACTGATTGGCCACCAGGTCGGGCGAGAAGAAATGCCCGGGTCGGGTCTGGACGCGTTCCAGGGCCGTGGCATAGTCGAGATCGAGAAACACAAAACCCAGCTGCTGGGCGCTGCGCAACTGGTCGCGGTACTTGCGCTTGAGCGCCGAGCAGGTCAGCACCAGGCCGTGTTCGGCATCTGCCTGAGCCAGTCGCTGCGCCAGGCGTTCCAGCCAGCCTTCGCGGTCGGCATCCGTCAGGGCAATGCCGGCCTGCATCTTGGCCACGCTCTGGGGGGAGTGGTAGCTGTCTCCTTCTACCAAGGTCCACCCCAGTTGACGGGCGATGGCTTCTCCTGCGCTCGATTTGCCGCAGCCGGAAACTCCCATGACGACGAGTGCCGACATGGTGCCATGAGGCTGGATCTTGCTTTGAGTCATTTTTGGATAGCGCTATCCGACGTGGTTAAAAAATGAGCAGCCTGCTGCTTTCTGCGATTGGCTTCAGACCTTGGTCGAAGGCAAGTCAGTGCTTTCATCAAGCTGCTTCTACAGACTTCATTTCAAGTCTGGATAGCGCTATCATACTCAAAAAACCTCAGGCATCTGACTAGGAGATTCCCTTGCCTCTCGAGACCCGTACCAAGAGTGAAACCCCGGCAGACAGCGCTTCTTCAAGGCGATCTCGTGCCAGCGGGCGTGTCACCCTCAGTGATGTGGCACAGGCTGCGGGCGTGAGTCCGATGACGGTCTCCAGAGCCTTGCGCGGAGAGCGCAGAGTGGCTGCAGCCCTGGTCGACAAAGTGCGCGAGGTTGCGGCTTCTCTGGGTTATGTGCCCGATCTGGCTGCACGTGCACTGGCCTCGCAAAAAAGCACCCAGGTGCTGGTACTGGTCCCCATGCTCTCCAACACCTTGTTTGTGGAGGTCCTGGAGGCTGTGCACAAGGTGCTGTTTGCCCAGGGCTATCACATGCTGATCGGTGTGACCCACTACGACCCTGCGGAGGAAGAGCAGTTGCTGCGGGCCTATCTGCCCATGCGGCCTGCCGGGCTGTTGCTGACCGGGTTTGATCACAGCGAAGAGTCGCGGAAATTATTGGCTGCCAATCCCGTGCCGCGCGTGCATCTCATGGAGTTGCGCGAGCCTGGCACGGGGCCCGATTGCTACAGCGTAGGTTTTTCTCAGATTGCAGCTGGCGCTGAAATGACCCGTCATCTGCTGGACAAGGGATACAGACGCATCGCATTTTGCGGAGCCCAGCTCGACGCGCGTGTCATGCAGCGTCTGGAAGGTTATCGGCAGGTGCTCAAACAGGCCGGCCTGTATGACCAGAGCCTGGAGATTCTCAATCCCGAGCGTTCATCGCTGGCGCTGGGTGCAAGGCAGTTTGAGACACTTCTCAAGGCGCAGACTACGGTGGATGCCATCTTTTTCTGCAATGATGACATTGCACAAGGCGCATTGCTGGAGGCCAATCGCATGGGGGTCAAGGTGCCGCAGCAGGTGGCGATCGCCGGGTTCAACGACCTTCCTGGCAGTGATCAGATGGTGCCGCCTCTGACCACTATCCATACACCCAGGGATGAAGTGGGCAGAAAAGCTGCCAGCATGCTGCTGCAGTTGCTGGCAGGGGACACCGTCAGAGAGGCCAGCGTGGATCTGGGCTTCAGGCTGGTGCCCAGGGCCAGCACCTGAGTTGTCGGCGTCAGGCTTCCGAGCCTGACTTGCCTCGCCCGGTAATCTTGTCTTTCAGGTCCAGCAGTCGCGTCACGGCGGAGCCCATGCCCATGAGCTGCATGGCGGTCTCTGGCGACAGACGCTGAACATCGTCAAACCAGCTCATCAGTTTGTCGATGAGCTCGTGCATATCGCGCATGCGCTGCTGGGCGTAACGTTCTTCGTCGGTGCTGGCTTCCTCCATCATGGCGGCACGCAGCATGGACTGCGTGGGCTCGATCTCGCGGCGGCGGCGCTCTTCGGCCAGTCGCTTGAAGATTTCCCAGACATCCTCGGGTGCCTGGAAGTATTCGCGCCGGTCGCCGGGCTGGTGACGCAGCTGAACCAGCCGCCAAGCCTGCAGCTCCTTGAGCCCCATGCTCACATTGGAGCGCGAGAATTCCAGCGTGTCGGCAATCTGGTCTGCGTTCAGCGGCTCGGGCGAAATGAACAGCAGGGCATAGATCTGTCCCACGGTGCGATTGATGCCCCAGCGGCTGCCCATCTCGCCGAAATGCGAAACAAATTGTCGGCTCAGCTCCGACAGTGGTTTGGCTTGCGTCATGGCCTCCATTGTGCCTTTGCCCGGGGTTCTCAGTGGGGCAGGGAAATCAAGCCGGAGTGCAATCGCTCTGGTTTTGTTCATGCTTGGCGCATGAAGCTCGCGCAGATATGTTTCGTAAAACTTGCAACGCTGTCAGCAAATTGTTGGGAATCGGCGCAAAATCGCCATCCTGTTTTAAGTCGGCTTTTTTACGTTGCCTGTTGCCGGGCAAACTCACCCTGCCGCCGGGCAGCCCATGGGCTGCGGGCGGCCGTGATCTGATGGTTCAAAGTTCTATTTCCTCTCATTCCCGCAGTGCCCTGATCGACTGTGCCAAGGGGCTGGCTTGTGCTGCCATCGTCTGGCATCACCTGGCTTTCTACGGCCCCATGTCCGATGTGGCTCACCCTGTCATGCCCGACCTGCTGGACTGGCTCTATGAGTACGCCCGTATGGCCGTGCAGATCTTTCTGGTGATCGGCGGTTTTCTGGCTGCAGCCAGCCTGGCTCCCATGGGTCTGGCGCGGTTTGATTCACCCTGGTCCAAGATCGGCAAGCGCTTTGTGCGTCTGGTCGTACCTTATGCCGTGGCACTGGTGGTGACGATTGTGGTGTCTGCGGCGATTCGTCCCTGGTTCGATCACGAGTCCGTGTCCGCCGACCCCGATCTATGGCAGCTCATGGCCCATGCTCTGCTGCTGCAGGGCATTGTGGGCGAGGAGTCACTGTCGGCTGGTGTCTGGTATGTGTCCATAGACTTTCAGCTGTTCGCCGCGACCGTGCTGTTGCTGGCCGGAGTGCGCTGGCTGCAACAATGGGCGCTGAAGCGCTTGGGTGCTACGGCCATGAAGCGCTGGTGGCCCTGGGCTGTGACTGGCATGCAGGGGCTGGTGGTTGTGGGGACGGCAGCTTCGTTGCTGAGCTTCAATCTTGATGCAGACCTGGATGTCTGGGCGATTTATTTCATGGGTGCCTATGGCATCGGCATGATGGCCTTCTGGGCGGTGGCAGCAGACAAGCGCCTGACGGCCTGGAGCTGGGGCATGCTGATTGCTGCTCTGATCATCGGCGCGCTGGTCTATGAGTGGCGCGACCGCATTTTTCTCGCCGGCGTGACCGCGATGCTGCTGATCGTTTGCATGCGTACCGAGGTCATTGCCCGCTGGCAGGGTTTTGCGCCGCTGCGTCGCCTGGGAGAGATTTCCTACTCGGTATTCCTGATTCACTTTTCCATCTGCCTGCTGGTCAACGCAGTGGTCAACCATTTCTGGCATGGTTCGGTCACAGCCGCCGTGGTGGGCATCCCGTTTGCCTTTGTGCTTTCACTGACTGCCGGCTACGCGCTGTATCAACTGGTGGAGCGCCATGTTTCGTCATGGAGTCAGGCCCTGCGCTGGCAGGCAGGCTTGATCGGCGCGGGTCTGCTGACCACCATGCTGGCCGGCTTGCGCTGAGTCTGATCCAGGCAACAAAAAAAGCAGCTTCGGTGAGCTGCTTTTTTGTTGGGTGAGCCGGTTCAGCGATGGAGCTCGCCCGCGCTTTCGGGCTGGAACTCGATGGCATCCACGCGCACGGTTACCTGACCGGTAGGGCTGGGCATCTTGAACTCATCACCCACTGACAGGCCCAGCAGGGCGATGCCTACTGGCGCAAAGATGGAGACCTTGTCGGCGCTGCCATCCATATCCTTGGGGTAGACCAGTGTCAGCGTATTGGTCTTGGCGATCTCGAGAATGGTGAAGCGCACGGTGGAGTTCATCGTCACCACGTTGGCGGGTATTTCTGCGGGGTCGAGTACATCCGCGCGGTCCAGCTCCGCCTCCAGTGCATCACGGCCGGGGAACTGGCTGTTGTTCTTTTCCAGCAGCGATTCAATGCGATCCAGGTCCAAGGAGGACAGAGTGATATTGGGCTTGCGCTCCATGTAGTAACTCCCTTGCGAGATGGTGTGGTTGGCGCTTTGGCGTTGCGCAAACGGACAAAAGCCCGGGCAACGGTGTTGTCCGGGCCAAGGCATTCAGTGAAAGGCACCAACTTGGTGCATTGAAGGGATTGTCGGCGCTGAATCGCAAACTGCCAAGCCATCTCGCACTCACTGAGTGCGGATTGACTTTGAACTTGCTCTAGTTAATGGAGCGTGCTAAGCCTGTAGAGCAATGAGCGCAGTCATTTTTCATCCAGATCTGACTCAATCAACCCTCACCGTATTGACCGGGATGCAGCCATGGTCAGTGCCCATTTCTTGCAATGAATAACTGTATTTATGTACAGTTGTTTTATGAAGAAACTTTCCTCATCCTCTGGACTGGAATCCATTCGGACCGATGTGCCGGTGCGGCTCATCAAGGGGCGAGGGGCTGCCAGCCAGATCACGCACCGGTTTGCACGGGAGCTGCGCCAGGGTTTCGATGACGGCTGGGGCAAGTCCGAACAGGATGAAGGAAGCGAAGAGGGTGAGGAAGTCAAGACCTGGTGCACCCATCTGGAGTGGGAGCGGGCCAAATCAGCCCTGAGCCGCCACGAATCGCCGGATCTGCCTTTTCATCTGGGGCTCAATCCCTATAGAGGATGCGAGCACGGATGCATTTATTGCTATGCCCGGCCCACGCATGGCTATCTGGGCTATTCGCCGGGTCTGGATTTCGAAACCCGGCTGATTGCCAAGCAGAACCTGCCCGAGGTGCTGCGCGCCGAGTTATCCCGGTCCAGCCATGTGGCGGCCCCCATCATGCTCGGCTCGGTCACGGACTGCTACCAGCCTGTGGAGCGCGAAGTCGGGTTGACGCGCCGCGTGATAGAGGTCCTGGCGCAGGCCAGGCATCCGTTTTCCATCGTCACCAAGGGCAGCGGCATCGAACGCGACCTTGATTTGCTGGTGCCGCTGGCACAGCAGCATCTGGTGGCCGTTTATGTGACGCTGACCACCTTGCAGCCCGAGCTGGCCCGGCAGCTGGAACCACGCGCCGCCGCACCGCATCGGCGGCTGCGCATGATTCGGACCCTGAGCGAGGCAGGCATACCCGTAGGCGTCAGCCTGGCGCCGCAGATTCCGTTCCTGAACGACGATATGGAGCAGGTGCTGGCCGCAGCCAGCGAGGCCGGTGCAAGACAGGCTTTTTATGCAGTGCTGCGTCTGCCGTGGGAAGTGGCTCCGCTGTTCAATGAATGGCTGACGCTGCACTATCCCGAGCGCGCCCAACGCGTGATGGAGCGGGTGCGGGATCTGCATGGGATCAGCGAAGCGGGCAGAGCCGACGGCAAGGTCTACAACAGCAGGTTTGGCCAGCGCATGAAGGGAACAGGCGCCTGGGCCGATATGCTGGCGCAACGCTTTGCACTGGCCTGCCGCAAGCTTGGGCTGAACCGTGAGCGCGTGCAACTGGACTGCGATCAGTACCATCATTCCTTGCTGTCGCCGCAGCAAAGTCTTTTCTGATGTTTCGTCTCATTTCGTTGCGTGTCGACTCGGAACGGGTCGAGGCAGCGAGCTGCAGCTGCCCGGTTGCAAAAGGCCGGAATCTGGCATGACTCCGGCCTTTTGGGCGCCTGAACTGTTTACTGAGCTTGGTAATCAATGGACTTGAGCAAGGCCTGCTGGCGCTGATAGGCCTTCTGCAGTTCGTTCATCAGCGCTTCCGGGGTCGCGTCGGTGCCCGACTCCATGCCCATGTCCCTGAGCCTGGCCTCGACCTGGGGCTGCTTGAAATACTGCAGCGCGATCTCTCTGACCCTGGCCTGCACATCGGCAGGGATATCCGGGCGCGACCAGACGCCGAACCAGCTTACCTCGGAAAGTTGCGGGTAGCCCAGTTCCTTGAAGGTGGGCACATCGGGCAACTGCACCATGCGCGTAGGGTAGTTCACGGCCAGCGGCTTGACCTTGCCGGCCTTGATCAGCGGCAGGGCCGTGGTGAGCCCGTCCATCATCAGCGGCACATGGCCGCCCATCAGGTCACTGAGCGCCGGAGGGGAGCCCTTGTAGCCCAGGTGCTTCATCTTGATATTGAGCAACTGCCCCAGCAGCATGCCCGAGGTATGGCCGCGCATGCCCGTGGCATACGAGGCAAAGTCCAGTCCGTCGGCCTGCTTTTTGCCGTAGTCGCCGAGTTGCTGCAGATTACTGGCCGGGAAGTCCTTGTTGGCAATCAGCACCAGACCGTTGCGGCTGAGCTGGGCCAGGGGTTTCAGATCCTTGAAGGGCTGATAGCTGACTTTGTAGGCCAGCGGCGTCTCGCTGACTATGCCGCCCTGGATCAGCAAGAAGGTGTGGGCATCCTTGCCGTTGGCGAGCAGGTCGTTGACGGCCAGCACGCCGGCCGCGCCGGGCTTGGATTCGACAATCACCGGCTTTCCCAGCTGTTTTTGCATGCCGTCGGCCAACAGGCGGGCCAGCGAGTCGGCATTGCCGCCGGCCGGGCCGCCCACCACCAGGCGTATGGGCTTGACGGGCCAGGGCGCTTGCTGCGCCATGGCCGCTGCACTCAGGCTCATGCCGGTTGCCAGAGCAACGGCCTTCCAGAGCATGGTTTGTTTCATCATTGTCTCCTCTGTTTTTTGACTGCCCGGCAGCTGGTTCCGCACACCGCCGTACCTGGCCGCCGCACCGTCCCGGCGAGAGTCCTGACCGAGGCGCCCGGGCAGTACTGTCAAAAAATTCTCGGCGCAAGGGGGGCAGAGGGTTTGACGAATTACGCCAGCTTCTTGGCCGTTGGAGCGACCAAGGGTTTTGGAGCGGTCCGCAGTACGGGCAGATCAGGGGCCGTACTGCCTTCAATGGCCTTGAGGAAGGAGCGCACCAGCAGACTTTCGCTGCGCTCCCTCATGCAATAGACATAGGTGGTGGTGCTGGCCGGGTCGCCGGCAATGCGCACCGGCCGAAAGCGCGGGTCGGCAATGAATTCGGCTTCGGACACGGCGCCGATGCCCAGGCCGCGCGCAACGGCCTCGCGTATGGCTTCGCGGCTGCCGATCTCCAGCTGGGTGCGGGGCTTCACACCGGCTGCCTGCAGTGCTTTCTCGATAGCGGTGCGCGTGGTCGAGCCTTGCTCACGAAGCAAGAGCGGCAGGCCGTGCAGCTCGCCCAGCTCGACCTGTTCGCGCCTTGCCAGCGGGTGATCGACATGGGCAAACAGGATGATGGCGTGGCGCGCATATTCGCGCGCCAGCAGCTCGGGCCTGTCATAGAGACCGGCCAGCACCGCCACATCGGTGGTGTAGTTCTCCAGATCGTGCAGCACCTGCTGCGAGTTGCCCATGCGAATCGACAGCTTCATGCCGGGGTGGCGGGCGCTGTAGGCCGCCACCATCTCGATCACATGAAACGGCCCCACGGCGCCGATCTTGAGCTCGCCCTGGTTGAGCTGGCCCGAGTCGCGCAGAAAGAACTCGGTTTCGGCCTCCAGCGCGAGCAGCTTCTGTGCCAGCGTCATGAGCTTGTGGCCGGCGCCGGTGAGCGTCATGCGATAGCCCTGGCGATGGAAGAGCTCGATCTGGCTTTGCCGCTCCAGCGTGGCGATCTGGCTGGAAACCGTGGGCTGGCTCAGGCCCAAAGCGCGGGCGGCGGCGCTCAGGCTGCCTTGCTGGGCCACGGCGATAAAGGCTCGGTAGCGGGCGGTGCTCATGCAGGTTTCATCTCAAGGTTTGATCTATGGAAGCTGTCAAAACTGATTCTGAAACCTTCACATGACAGTCATATGTCGTCCCTAATATTTGCGTCAACGCACTGCAATGACGGTGCGACGGCAGCCCGGAAAAGCTGCACTTCACACGCACATGCAAAGGATGAATTCCGTGACGATGACCCGCAAAACATGGCTCAAAGCCGCAGTCGCCAGCCTGACCCTGGCCGCCACCACCGGCGTCATGGCGCAGCAACCCACCGAGTTGCGCGTGGGCCTGATCCCTTCCGAAGACGCCCAGGCCATGATGCGCGCCAGCCAGCAGGTGATGGACCAGCTGGCCGCCAAGACCGGCCTGAAGATCAAGCCCTTTGTGGCCAATGACTACAACGGCGTGATCGAGGCCATGCGCTCGGGCAAGATCGACGTGGCCTATTTCGGCCCCTTCTCCTATGTGCTGGCCAGCCAGTTGGCGAATGCAGAGGCATTCGCCATTCCCGTGGCCAAGAAGTCGGGCAAGAGCTCGTACAACAGCATCATCATCAGCAAAAAGGACAAGGGCCTGGGCACCGTGCCCCAGTTGCAGGGCAAGACCTTTGCCTTTGTCGATCCCAGCTCGGCATCGGGTCATCTGTTTCCCAAGGCCGGCCTCAAGGGCGAGGGCATCGATACCGACAAGTATTTCTCCCGCGTAATTTTCTCGGGCTCGCACGACGCCAGCATCATGGCTGTGGCCAACGGCAAGGTGGATGCGGCGGCCGTGGCCGATCCCATCTTCCAGACGGCAGTGGCCAAGGGCCATGTGAAGGCCGAGGATTTCCAGGTTATCTGGCGCTCCAAGGACATCCCTGAGTCGCCCATGGCCTGGCGCAAGAACCTCGACGAAGCCACCAAGAAGAAGGTGGCTGCGGCACTGGCCGAGATCAAGGGCCTGCCCTGGGGCGACCGTGGCGAGCTCAATGGTTTTGCGCCCACCAACGATCAGGCCTATGACGTGGTGCGCCAGACCGCCAAGGCGCTGAATCTGGACCTCGGGAAGATGAAATGATCAGCATCCGCAATCTGCGCAAAAGCTATGGCAGCAACCATGTGCTGCATGGCATAGACATGGATGTGAAGGCCGGCGAGTTCGTGGTCATGCTGGGCCTGTCGGGTGCCGGCAAGTCCACCTTGCTGCGCTGCATGAACGGGCTGAACCAGCCCGACAGCGGCCAGCTGCAGGTGGGCGGCATCGATCTGATGCGCAGGCACTCGCGCCGCGAGCTGGCCCGCCATGTGGCCATGGTCTTCCAGCACCACAACCTGGTGCAGCGCCTGTCGGTGCGCAAGAACGTGCTCACGGGGCGGCTGGGTCAGGTCGGCACGCTGGCCTCGGTGCTGCAGCTGTTCAGGCAAAGCGATATCGCACTGGCCGATGCATGCCTGCAGCGCGTGGGCCTGGCCCACAAGGCCGATGAGCGCACCGAGGCGCTCTCGGGCGGGCAGATGCAGCGCGTGGGCATTGCCCGTGCCCTGGCGCAGCAGCCGAAGCTGATTCTGGCCGACGAGCCCGTGGCCAGCCTGGACCCCAAGACCGCGCGCAGCGTGCTGCAGTATTTGCGCGATGCCACACGCGAGCTCGGCATTGCCGTGGTCTGCAATCTGCACCAGGTTGATTACGCCCGGGAGTTTGGCGATCGCATCGTCGGCCTGTCGCAAGGGCGCATGGTGTTTGACGGCGTACCGGCGATGTTGGACGAGGCTGCGCTCAACGCCATCTACAGCGGCGAGCCTCAGCCCGCCGGATATACCCCAGAGCAGGGCGCTGCGCTGCATCTCAGCAGCACCGCAGTCGGCAACTGGCTGCCCGGGGCGATGTCGCCAGCCACTGCCGCAGGAGGTCTGCAATGAACAGCCAGAGCTTGAAACAGACCGATCGTTGGCAATGGACGGCGGGGCGCCCCGAAAGCACTGGCGGCTGGCTGGGCTATGCCGCAATGGCCTTGGCCATCGGCTGGGTGCTGCACTGGAGTGCTGCGGGCGCGCAGATGAGCTGGAGCGAGCTGGCGGGCGGCATGCCGCAGATTGGTGACTTTCTCTCGCGCTCGGTGCCGCCCGACTGGAGCATGCTGCCGCGCCTGTGGGCACCGGCGCTGGAGACGATACAGATCGCCATCTGGGGTACTTTGCTCAGCGTGATTCTGGCGCTGCCGCTGTCCTTTGTCGCGGCCGGCAATCTGCACGGCTGGCACTGGCTGCGTCGCATCACGCGCCAGTTTCTCAATGTGATCCGCAGCATCAACGAGCTGATTCTGGCGCTGATATTTGTCTCGGCCGTGGGCCTGGGGCCCTTCCCCGGCGTGCTGGCCCTGGCCCTGCACGGCATGGGCATGCTGGCCAAGTTCTTTGCCGAAGCCATCGAGGAAATCGACGACGGCCCGCTGCAGGCCTTGCGCAGCGCCGGTGCCAGCCAGCTGCAGATCATCGCCTTCGGCGTGGTGCCCCAGGTCATCACCGCCTGGATTGCCGTGGTGCTCTACCGCTTCGAAGTCAATCTGCGTTCGGCCACCGTGCTGGGCATGGTGGGCGCGGGCGGTCTGGGCTTCGAGCTGGTCAGCAGCCTCAAGCTGTTCCGCTACCAGGAGACCGCGACCTGCATCATCGTCATCACGGTGATGGTGATTGCAGCCGACATGGCATCGAACTGGCTGCGCAGCCGCATACAGCAAGGCACTCGCCACTGATTCCGCTGCGGTGCCGGTGTGCGCCGCAGTGCTTGAACCATCAAAAACATGAGCTATCAGCGCTTGGTACATAAGCGTCAAGGGCTGATTTTGCTCAAAAAACGTCAAAAGGCTTTCTCGTGTGGACCTATCACAACCCCGTGCATATCAGCGTGGGTCGCAACAGTCTCGATCAACTGCCGGCCCTGCTGGCCGGGCGCAGCTGCCTGCTGGTCACTTTCCCCGAGGCTGAAAGCCTGGGCCTGGTGCAGCGCATGCGCCAGCTGCTGGGAGCGCAGCTTCGCGGCGTGATCGACAGCATTGCCCCCAATCCCGATGTGCAGTGGCTGGCGCCGCTGTACGAGCAGGTGCAGCGTGACCATGCCGAGGTGCCCGTGATCGTGGCCCTGGGGGGCGGCAGCGCCATCGACTCGGCCAAGGCCTTGATCTGTCATACGCCCGGCGGCCGTTTTGCCGATCTGCTGGCGCTGCTCAAGCAGGGTGGCCAGTTGGGGGCGGGAGGGCACAAGGCCCTGATCGCCATCCCCACCACTGCTGGCACGGGCAGCGAAGTCACGCCCTGGGCCACGATCTGGGATCAGGCCGCCGGCCAGAAGTATTCGCTGCACCAGTCCTGCACCTGGCCCGAGGCCGCGGTCATCGATGCCGAGCTGATGACCAGCCTGCCGGCCGGTGCCACGCTGGCCTCGGGGCTGGATGCGTTGTCGCATGCGCTGGAATCCATCTGGAATGTGAACCGCAACCCGGTCTCCATGGCGCTGTCCGTGCAGTCGGCGCGCCGCACCCTGGCCACGTTGCCCGCGCTGATGCAGGATCTGGATAACCCACAGCTGCGCAGCGAGATGGCCGAGGCGGCGCTGATGGCCGGCCTGGCTTTTTCCAACACCAAGACTGCGCTCGCACATTCGCTGTCCTACGACATCACGCTGCAGCATGGCGTGCCGCATGGCCTGGCCTGCTCGTTCAGCCTGCCCCTGGTGCTGGAGATGGCGCTGGGCGCGGATGCGGTGGCCGATGCGGCCTTGCTCTCCATCTTCGACGCCAGCACGCCTGTAGCGGCCGTCGAGCGTCTGCGCTGCGTTCTGCAAGGGCTGGGCGTTGCCACCGATCCTGCCCACTATGGCGTGCAGCCAGACGCCTGGAGCGCCATGGTGCAAAAAGCCGCCAACGGCCCGCGCGGTCGCAACTTTATTCGCTCTCTGAGCTGAGTCGCGCAAGGTCGACGCCTTTGTGCTTTCCATTCTGTTGAAGTCACCACTGAAAAAATCATGAACTCCATCGCTCAAGCCGAAACCCTGGTCCTGCCCCAGCCCTCTGCCGACCTGTCACCGCTGCAAGCCGTCATCTTCGACTGGGCCGGCACGCTGGTGGATTTTGGTTCGCTCGCACCCACGCAAATCTTTGTCGAAGCCTTTGCCAGCTTCGGCATCAGCATCGGCCTGGCCCAGGCGCGCGGGCCCATGGGCCTGTCCAAATGGGACCATATCCACCAGTTGCTACAGGATGAAAGCATTGCCGGGCAATGGCAGAGCGCTTTTGGCCGGACGCCGACCAACGAGGATGTGGATGCCATCTACGCGCGCTTCATGCCGCTGCAGATTGCCAAGGTGGGCGAGTTCTCGGCCCCCATAGCAGGCGCTGTGCAGACGCTGCAATGGTTGCGCGACCATGGTCTCAAGGTCGGCTCCTGCTCGGGTTACCCGCGCGAAGTGCTCAACCAGTTGCTGCCTCAGGCCGAAGGCGCAGGCCTCAAGCCCGACTATGTGGTGGCCGGCGACGAGCTCGAAGCCGGCGGTCGCCCCGGTCCCTTCATGGCACTGGCCAATGTGCTGGCGCTGGGCATTGGCGATGTGCGTGCCTGCGTCAAGGTGGACGACACCGTGCCCGGCATCGAGGAGGGTCTGCGCGCAGGCATGTGGACCGTGGGCCTGAGCCTGTCGGGCAACGAGGTCGGCTATAGCGTGGAGGAGTTTGCCAGGGCGCCCGAGCAAGAGGTCGAGGCCCGTGTCGCCGTGGCCGAAGCCAAGCTCAAAAAGGCCGGTGCCCATTACGTGGTGCGCAGCGTGGCCGATCTGCCGGCCGTGCTGGTGCAGATCGCGGCCGAGATGCGTGCCGGAAAAATGCCGTTCTAGGACTCGGTTCTGGAGCTTGCAGACCCGGTCGCAAGCCCGGCCCTGAAAAGCCAAGCCCCAGGCCTGACGGCCCGGGGCTTTTTTCTGCGGTTTGGGCTCAGCCTGCGGGTGTCTGCGCCTCGGGATCGAGCTGCTCGTGGTGCTCTATGACCTTGCGCATCAGTTGTGTGAAGAGTTCGCGTTCGGTCTCGCTCAGCGGGTCCAGCATCTGCTGCTGGGCTTGCAGCACGGAGGGGCCGGCATCCGCCAGCAGGGCCTGGCCCTCGGGCGTCAGGGACAGCAGACGCACGCGGCGATCCTTGGCCGTGTGCTGGCGCAACAGCAGACCGCGTGCTTCCAGGCGGTCGATCACGCCGCCGATGGTGGATTTGTCAAAGCCCACTTCCATGCTCAGCGTGCGCTGGTCTATGCCCGGCAGATGCACCAGTTTTTGTAGCACGGCAAATTGCAGCGGCGTCACGCCCCAGGCTTCGGTGGCCTGGCTGAACACGGCCACTGCCACCTGTTGCAGGCGGCGTATGCCGTGGCCGGGAAAGGTTTCCACCTCCAGGCGTGGAAAGATGGGGTGGCTGCTGGCGCTGTCTGAGGCAACGTTTGGCAGTGCAGAGTTAATCATGGTTTTCCCTAGGTGGGGTTGGCATTTCAAGTTTCGAATAATACGATGCATGCATTTGGTATGCATACATACTATTTGTGTGCGGACTGATTGGGCAGACACTGGCGTCTGCGCACTTGAAGAACTTGAGGCCTCCATGCAGTTTCATTTGAACGGTTTTCGTCCTGGCAACCCCTTGATCGCTCCAGCTTCGCCGCTGGCCCCTGCCCATACCGAGACCGTGCCCTCGCAGGTCGATGTGCTGATCGTGGGCTGCGGCCCTGCCGGCTTGACGCTGGCCGCGCAGCTGGCGGCCTTCCCCGATATCCGCACCTGCATCGTGGAACAAAAGGAAGGCCCGATGGAGCTGGGCCAGGCCGACGGCATTGCCTGCCGCACCATGGAAATGTTCGAGGCCTTCGAGTTTGCCGACTCCATCCTCAAGGAGGCCTGCTGGATCAACGATGTCACCTTCTGGAAGCCCGATCCTGCCCAGCCTGGCCGGATCGCCCGCCATGGCCGCGTGCAGGATACGGAAGACGGTCTGTCCGAGTTTCCTCACGTCATCCTGAACCAGGCGCGCGTGCATGACCACTATCTGGAGCGCATGCGCAACTCGCCCAGCCGCCTGGAGCCGCACTACGCACGCCGCGTGCTGGATGTGAAGGTCGACCACGGCGCTGCCGACTATCCGGTCACCGTGACGCTGGAGCGCTGCGACGCGGCCCATGCCGGTCAGATCGAAACCGTGCAGGCCCGCTATGTGGTGGGCTGCGACGGCGCGCGCAGCAATGTGCGCCGGGCCATCGGCCGCCAGCTGGTCGGCGACTCGGCCAACCAGGCCTGGGGCGTGATGGATGTGCTGGCCGTGACGGACTTCCCCGATGTGCGTTACAAGGTGGCCATTCAGTCCGAGCAGGGCAATGTGCTCATCATCCCGCGCGAAGGCGGTCATCTGGTGCGCTTTTATGTGGAGATGGACAAGCTCGATGCCGACGAGCGCGTTGCCAGCCGCAACATCACGGTGGAGCAACTGATAGCAACTGCCCAGCGCGTGCTCCATCCCTACAAGCTTGACGTCAAGAATGTGCCCTGGTGGTCGGTGTACGAGATCGGCCAGCGCATCTGCGCCAAATATGACGATGTGACCGATGCCGTAGCCACACCGGACTCGCCCCTGCCGCACGTCTTCATCGCCGGCGATGCCTGCCACACCCACAGTCCCAAGGCCGGCCAGGGCATGAATTTCTCCATGCAGGACAGCTTCAACCTGGGCTGGAAGCTGGCCGCTGTGCTGCGCAAGCAATGTGCGCCCGAGCTGCTGCACACCTATTCGTCCGAGCGCCAGGTCGTGGCCCAGCAACTGATCGACTTTGACCGCGAATGGGCCAAGATGTTCAGCGACCCGGCCAAGGAAGGCGGTCAGGGCGGTGTGGACCCCAAGGAATTCCAGAAGTACTTCGAGCAGCACGGCCGCTTCACGGCCGGCGTGGGCACGCACTATGCGCCCTCGCTGCTGACCGGGCAGGCCACGCATCAGGCACTGGCCAGCGGCTTCACCGTGGGCATGCGCTTCCATTCCGCGCCGGTGGTGCGCGTCTCCGATGCCAAGCCCGTGCAGCTGGGTCACTGCGGCAAGGCCGATGGCCGCTGGCGCCTGTATGCGTTTGCAGGGCAGAACGACCTGGCGCAGCCCGAATCCGGCCTGCTGGCGCTGTGCCGCTTCCTGGAGAGCGATGCGGCATCGCCGCTGCGCCGCTTCACGCCGGCCGGCCAGGATATCGACAGCATCTTCGATCTGCGTGCCATCTTCCCGCAGGCCTATACCGAGGTGGCGCTGGAGACATTGCCGGCCCTGTTGCTGCCGTCCAAGGGCCAGCTGGGAATGATCGACTATGAAAAAGTGTTCAGCCCCGATCTGAAGAATGCCGGTCAGGACATCTTCGAGCTGCGCGGCATCGACCGCGAGCAGGGCGCTCTGGTGGTGGTGCGTCCCGACCAGTATGTGGCCCAGGTTCTGCCTCTGGGCGACCACGCTGCACTGAGCGCCTATTTCGAGTCTTTCATGCGAGCCTGAGAGCCCGTGACCTAAGGACTGCTGATCAGCATCAACACCAGGAAGGTGTTTCAGGGAGGGCATGGCCCTCCCTTTTTTGCGTCCGGGGCAGAGAGAGCGGGCGCTGCTTGCTACGATGCTTGCCTGTGCTGAGGAGGAGAAGACATGCTGTTGATTGTGGGTACGGTGCGCTTGCCATCCGAGAACCTGGCCCTTGCCCGGCCCGCCATGCGTGCCATGGTCGATGCATCCCGCGCCGAGCCCGGCTGTCTCGAGTACAGCTATGCCGAGGATGTACTGGTGCCGGGGCTGATCCATGTGAAGGAGCTGTGGGCGGATCAGGCAGCGCTGGATGCACATTTCGCCTCCGCGCATATCCAGGCCTGGCGCGCCGCCTGGCCGACTCTGGGAATCGGGCAGCGGGATCTGCGGCTCTACGAGGTCCAGGCGTCACGCGCCACCTGAGCTGCGGCAGAGGCAGAGGCTTGCATGAAGATGCTTGGCGCGAGAGCGCCTAGTTTGAAGCCTGCTGCAGCCTGATGATGTCCACCGATATTTCCACTGCCGTCACGGCGCAACGGTTTTCAAGCCAGTGCGTGGTGTTCCTGTCTTCGGGCCAGCCCACGCCCGGGCCGTAGTCGGTGGCCACGCCATCTCTGTGGTCGGTGATGCAACCTTCGAGGATGTAGACCATGCCGGGTCGGTCCCTGTGGTCGTGAAGCGGGCCGAACACGCCACCCGGCGCCATGGTCACCAGGCGCATGCGAAGCTGGCGCCCCGACATGCCTTCGATCTCGGGGCCCAGGTCGAGCGTGGCCAGCATTTGCACGGCCACCCCCCTGGTCTGGGGGACTTGCTGTTGCTTGGACATTCTTTGCTCCTTCGCGCCTCGTCATGGCCGTTGAAGCGAACCTGTCTTCGCTCAGGCCGGTTGCCAAAAGTGTGATCTCTTGCTGGCGCACAGGAAAGCCAAACCCATGTCATTGGCGTGGCGCCCGGCTGAACAAGCAGGCCCGGACAGGCTGTCCCGGACAGGCCGGGCAGAGCGGATCTTGTCCCCGGGGCTGTCTCTGCCGGGCGATTCCCCGACAATGCGCGAATGACTTCCCAAGAACAACCGCGCAACCCGCTGCATGGGCTGACGCTTGAGCGCATCGTTACCGATCTGGTTGATTACTACGGCTGGCGCGAGCTGGGACGCCGGGTGCCCGTGCGCTGCTTCAATCTGGATCCCAGCATCTCTTCGAGCCTGAAATTTCTGCGCAAGACGCCCTGGGCGCGCGAACAGGTGGAGCAGCTGTATGTACAGACCCAGCGTGCCGATGAGCGTGAGCAGCGGCGAGCGAGAAGAGCGGATCGGTCCGAGGACTGATCCGGCGCCGGACCGCATCAAGGAGAAACCGCCGTCAGGCGGTTTTCTTGCTTGTGGATACACCCAGCTGCGCCGGTGGCAGGTAAAAGAATGATTCTGCGAGAATTTGTCGTTCCCGCTTCGCTTGTGCTCATGTCAGACACCACATTCTTCACAGCCAGCCAGTACGAAAACATTTGCAACGGCTTGCCGGATCCGACCTTCATCCTGACGGAGTCGGGGCGTTACGCGGCAGTTCTGGGCGGCAAGGACCAACGCTACTACCATGACGGAACGTCCCTGGTCGGCCAATCCATCGTCGATGTGCTGGCTCCCGTCAAGGCTCAGTGGTTCATACAGCAGATTCAGGAGGCTCTGAGCAGCCAGAAGATGCAGGTCGTGGAGTATGAGCTGAGTGCCCACGATGTGCTGGGTCTGCCCCTGGAAGGACCTGCCGAGGCGATCTGGTTTGAAGGTCGCGTCAGTGCCTTGGGAGAGCTGTTCTGGGGCGAGAGAGCCGTGGTCTGGGTGGCCAGCAACATCACGGCCAGCAAGCGCATGCAGCAGCAGTTGCAGGAGCAGGCCTTGAATGATGAGTTGACGGGTCTATGCAATCGCCGGGGCTTCATGCGCGAGCTGGCTCAAGCCTATACGGCCCATAGGCTGCAGGGGCGGCCAGCTTGGCTCATGAGCTTTGATGTAGACCACTTCAAAGCCATCAATGATGGTCTGGGACATCCTGCAGGTGACCAGGCGCTGCGCGATCTGGCTGCTGCCGTGCGCTGGTTGCTGGCTCCCGAGGATGTGTTCTGTCGCCTGGGCGGAGACGAGTTTGCCATTCTGTGCTGCGATCGCCATATTGCCCAGGTTTCAGGCTTGGCGCGGGAGCTGCTGGAGGCCGGACAGCAGGCGCTGCAGCGGTATGCCACGGGAAGCTCCGTGCCCGCATTAAGTGTCGGGATTGCGCATTTCATGCCGACTGACAGCAGCCTGGAGGACATCATGCGCCGCGCCGATCAAGCCTTGTACAGCGCCAAGATGCAGGGCGGGCACCGGGCGGTCGTGGCGAATCGGGGCCAGGCGGACCACTGCATTGCTTGAGGTGTGACAGCTACGGCCAGCCCCCTTGGGTGCCGGACCAGGCCCGAAGAATCAGGCGCCCAGTTGCTGCGCATGGTGGCGCAGATGGTCGTCGACAAAGCTCTGGATGAAATAGTAGCCATGGTCGTAGCCCGCATGCCGGCGCAGCGTGAGCGGCTGGTCGGCCTTGGCGCAGGCGGCTTCGAAGGCTTCGGGCAGCAATTGCTTTTCGATCAGGAACTTGTCGGCCAGACCCTGGTCGATGAGGATGCCTGCGGGATAGGGGGCAGAGGCTTGCGCGCCCATCAGCTCGCTGGCGTCATGCCTGGCCCATTCGGCCTTGTCTTCGCCCAGATAGCCGCTGAAAGCCTTGTGGCCCCAGGGGCAGTTGAGCGGGTTGGCAATCGGTGCAAAGGCCGAGACCGACTTGAACCGGCCGGGGTGGCGCAGCGCCAGGGTCAGCGCGCCGTGGCCGCCCATGCTGTGGCCGAAGATGCCCAGACGCTGCAGGTCCACGGGCAGCTTGCTGCCGACCAGGGGCAGCAGGTCATTGAGGATGTAGCTTTCCATGCGCCAGTGCAGCGCCCAGGGCCGGGTGGTCGCATCCAGGTAAAAACCGGCGCCCACGCCAAAGTCCCAGCTGTCGGCCTCGCCCGCCAGACCCGCGCCGCGCGGGCTGGTATCGGGGCAGATCAGGGCGATATTGAGTTCGGAGGCCATGCGCTGGGCGCCGGCCTTGATCATGAAGGTTTCCTCGGTACAGGTCAGACCCGCCAGATAGAGCAAGGCCGGCACCTTCTCGCCCATCACGGCCTTGGGTGGCAGATAGACCGAGAACTTCATGGCGAGACCGATCTCGGAACTATGGTGTTCGTAATAGCGCTGGGCGCCGCCAAAGCAGGCGTGGGCGTTTTTGAGTTCCATGGCAGTCACTCCTAAAAGAAAAGCTGCTTGCGCTCGTCAATCAAGCGTTTGCAGCTGTTTTATATATAAATATGAATCAAAGCATGCGCAAGCAGCTATGAAATTAAAAGCGCTGGGTGGTTCTTCAAAACTAGCGCGGCCCATTGATGAGACACCGAGGAAGCGCCGCTGCGCACCGAGGGTGTCGTCCCCCTTCCGCGAAGCGAGAAAGGGGGAAGGCGCGGGGCCGCCCAGGCGAAGCGCCTCAGGGGGTTACGAAGCGTCAGCGTAGTTCACCACCGAGCGGATCGACTTGCCTTCGTGCATCAGGTCGAAGGCTTCGTTGATCTTGGCCAGGCCCATGGTGTGGGTGACGAAGGGTTCGAGCTGAATCTTGCCGGCCATGGCGTCTTCCACCATGCCAGGCAGCTCGCTGCGGCCCTTGACGCCGCCAAAGGCCGTACCCAGCCACTTGCGGCCGGTCACCAGCTGGAAGGGGCGGGTCTTGATCTCCTGACCGGCACCGGCCACGCCGATGATGACCGACTGGCCCCAGCCGCGGTGGGCGCATTCCAGCGCAGCGCGCATCACGTCCACATTGCCGATGCATTCAAAGCTGTGGTCCACGCCCCAGCCCGTCATCTCGACGATCACTTGCTGGATGGGCTTGTCGAAGTCCTTGGGGTTCACGCAGTCGGTGGCGCCAAAGGTTCTGGCCAGGTCGAACTTGCCGGGGTTGGTGTCGACGGCGATGATGCGGCCGGCCTTGGCCAGCTTGGCGCCCTGGATCACGGCCAGGCCGATGCCGCCCAGGCCGAACACGGCCACGGTGTCGCCTTCCTGCACCTTGGCAGTGTTCTTGACTGCGCCCAGACCAGTGGTCACGCCGCAGCCCAAGAGGCAGACCTGCTCGGGGTTGGCATCGGGGTTGACCTTGGCCAGCGAGACGGCGGCAACCACGGTGTATTCGCTGAAGGTCGAGCAGCCCATGTAGTGATAGATGGGCTCGCCCTTGTAGCTGAAGCGCGTCGTGCCGTCGGGCATCACGCCCTTGCCCTGGGTGGCGCGCACGGCCACGCACAGATTGGTCTTGCCGCTCTTGCAGAACAGGCATTCGCCGCATTCGGCGGTGTACAGCGGAATCACATGATCGCCGGGCTGGACGCTGGTCACGCCTTCGCCCACTTCCACCACGATGCCCGCGCCTTCGTGACCCAGCACGGCGGGGAAGATGCCTTCGGGGTCGTCACCGCTCAGGGTGAAGGCGTCGGTGTGACAGACGCCGGTATGGGTGATCTTGACCAGCACCTCGCCGGCCTTGGGCGGCGCGACGTCGATTTCGACGATTTGCAGGGGTTCTCCGGCTTTGAAGGCTACGGCGGCGCGGGATTTCATGGGCAGGTCTTTCTTGGAAGGCTGAGGATGCGGTGGCTGCCCGGGGCAGGGCCAAGGCCTGACTGGGCGCACCGGTTGTGAAGTGTGAATGTAGGCGATCCCGTCGCCTGATGGAAATTCGTGGCCGCAGATGGCGGCTCTTTGGCCGAATGTCACACGGTTCGCGGGATCGTCTTCCGTCGGCTGGCGATGCCATGAATCCTGATCGGCCGCTTTGCACTCCGGCTGAGGCCGCCATCATAGGGACGGCATGGCCAGCATCCATCCTGCCGCTGCAGGGCTCTTGAACATCATCAGCAACTTGACCGCGTTCTTGCTGGCGGTTCGGGCTGCATGCGTCGCAGCATTGATCGGGGAGGATCTGGTCGTTACATCCGAGTCGGATCATCGCGGGCAGCACAGAGTATTGGTGCGCCTAGCGTCTCCAGCTCAATCCTCATTCGGTATCAGCGTCCCCCACACCGGCAGGTGTGCGCCTGGTGGTGCCGGGCCGTCATAGGCCGGCTGCACCTCAATGGCGGGCTTGCCCTCCTGGCAATCGATGAAGCCCCATTGACTGGGACGGTAGCGCGCCTCGGGGCCGTCGGGGGCGCCGACCAGAAACTCGGCCTGAATGTCATAGTCGATCAAGGGCACATGCAGGCTGGCGATATCGCCCTTGCGGCATTCCAGATAGGAGCGCTTCGGGTCGACCACCCAGGCGCCATAACCCGGGTTGACGTCGGGATCGAAGTGGAACACCGGACCGAGGCGCTGGTCGCGGGCAAGCTCCAATGCGCCGTTGTCGATGGCGCTGACCCAGGCACCTGCGATTTGCACCGGTTGCGTAAAGCGCGCCGCACTCAGTCCTCGCAGGCCAAGCGGTCGCTGGCGCTCGCCGTTGTCAAAGGCGTCGTAGCGGTTGATCAAGGTGCCTTTGGGGAATAGCTGCTCGCCATAGCGGAAGTCCTCGGGCAGCACAAAGCGCTGTCGGCTTTCGCGATAGTGGGCCCGCAGTGTCACGGCCTCTTCAATCTGTACCAGCTTGCGCGCCAGCACCAGGCCCCAGAGATCGCCGGCCAGGGCCAATATCGCCACCACCACGACGGGCCAGTGCCAGAACGGCGGGCGCTCGGAGGCGGGCGTGTGCCTATGGCGCAGCCACCAGAACAGCCCGCGCAGCAGCAGCCACAGGCTCAGGCCGGCTGCCACCAGGGGGGCGAGCAGCAGCAACAGCATGGGCAGGGTAAAAAGAGGTCCGGGAATCATGGGTGGAAAAAGGGCAGAAGCCCCGGACTTTAGCAGTGGATGCGACTGCCTGCACTAGCTGCCGAGAGGGCTTGCGTATAGTCGAGGCTCGTGCGCTGCAAGTGCCTGCAGCGCTGGTTGTATATGCTTGAACTGCTCTGATTTTTGTATGGAACACCATCACGCTGGCGCCCACCGCGTCGATCTGGTTGTCTACCCCGGCTTCAAGGCGCTGGAGGCCATAGGCCCCATGTCCGTGTTTGACTATGCCAATGTGCATTTGCGGCACAAAGGCCTGCCTGACGGATATGTGGTGCGGGTGGTGGCGTCACAGGCCGGTCTGGTGCCCTCGGACACCTTGATGGGCTTGCAGGCCAGCCATACCCTGGCGCAGGTCGAGGCCGAGGGCACGGGGTGCACGGTGCTGCTGGTGGGCGCGCGCCATATCGAGCAGGTGCTGGCGGCTTCGCCAGAGCTGGTGGACTGGGTGGCGCGAGTGGCTCCCGGGGTCGGGCGCATGATCGCGCTGTGCAGCGGCAGTTTTTTTCTGGCAGCAGCCGGTTTGCTCAATGATCGCCGCGCGGCCACGCACTGGAGTGTGGCCGGGGCGCTTGCCCAGCGTTATCCGCGGGTGCAGGTGGATGCCGATGCGATCTATGTGTGCGACGAAATCAAGGACAGCGACGGCATGCGTCAGCTCTGGACTTCGGCCGGTGTCACTGCCGGCATTGATCTGGCGCTGGCGGTGGTGGAGCATGATTTCGGCCATGCGCTGGCACTGCAGGTGGCGCGCGACCTGGTCATGTATCTCAAACGTCCCGGCGGCCAGTCTCAGTTCAGCGTATCCCTGGCCGCACAGGCCACGCAGCACAGCGCAGTGCAGGCTGCTCAGCAGTGGGTGCTGGAGCACCTGGACCAGCCCATGCCGCTGGCGCTGCTGGCGGGCAAGGCAGCGATGAGCGAGCGCAATTTTCGCCGCGTCTTTCAGCAGGAGACCGGCTGCAGTCCCAGCAGCTTTGTGGAAAACGCTCGCCTGGAGCGGGCCAAGCAGCTGCTGGAGAATCTGGGCTCTGTGCCCCTCAAGACCGTGGCCGCCAAGGTCGGGTTGGGCTCGGAACAGGCACTGCGACATCTGTTCGTGCGCAAGCTGGGTATCACACCTGTGGCTTACCGGGAGCGGTTCGGAGACTGATGGGCTTGCGGCATCCTGTCGGAAGCCGCCGGTTTTCGGTCAGCCGATCAGAACAGAGGGCTCTTGAAGAAATCGAGAGCGGCCTTGGCTGCAGCAAAATTGCGCTCGATCTGCGCCTGTTGCTCATCGTGGTTCGCGGTCTCGGCGGCAGGTTCGGCGGCGGACTTGGCCCTCTTTGGCGCCGCAGTTCTTTTCCTGTCTAGGCAGGGTGCATCCGAGCGGGATGCGGGTGCCAGTGCTGGAGCCTTGGGTGCGAGCAACCGGGTCAGGTCCAGCTCGGGATTGAGCTGCCACAGGCAGGACACATAGGTCGCCATGGCCACGGCCGGGTCGCCGCGCTCTATGCGTGCCATGGTGGGCTGGGAAATACCCAGCCGCTCTGCCCACTGCGTCTGTGTTTCGCCCCGACTTTTGCGCAGGGCCACTATGTGCTGGGCCAGCTGCGTTATCTGCAAAAGAATGGCGGGCGGAAACTCTGCGGGACTGGTGTTCTGGCGAGGCATATGCCAATGGTAGGCAGATTTGGGGAGTGCTCAGGGCAAACAGGGCGCTCTTTGCATTGAGCCAGCAGTTTTCTTGACTGTCCTACGAAGCGGCCAGGTCAAGTCTGCAAGCATGGACGGCGATGGATCGTCAACACGGTCTTGGAGTTGCTCATGAAGTTTGTTCACTGGCTCTACACCCTGACTCATTCGCTGATTGCCCTGCTGTTCGGCCTGGCGGCGTTGTGCCTGATCTGGATGGCCGTCACCAAGGCCTGGGCCGTGATTGCTGCCGGCCTGGAGCCGGAGGCCACGCTGCATGTGGTGGAGGCGCTGGGCATTCTGGCCTCAGGCGTGGTGGCTCTGCAGATTTCCCAGACCGTGATTGAAGAAGAGGTGGTGCGCGACGCCCATATCAGCGGCCCGACAAGAGTGCGTCGCTTTCTCTCACGCTTTATGGTGGTGCTGGTGGTCGCCCTGGCCGTCGAGGGATTGGTTGCCACCTTCAAGGCCCAGGAGCAGCCCGAGAAGTTGCTGTATTCCGCCGCCTTGGTCATTGCCGTCGGCATGCTCATGGTCGGCTGGGGGGTGTTTGTTCACCTGAATCGTTCGGCGGAGGAACTGGAGCCCGAGGCCATGGAGGAGGCCAAGAGCGAGGACCGTAAAGTCAGCAACGACCACTGACTCAGGACTCAGGTCGGCAGTCGATACAGCGTCCCGTTGAATGCCACGGCGCCGCTGCCATGCAGCGCATCGAGCTGCGTCAGCACCAGCTCGCGTACCGGCGCGGTGACAGCGCTCAGGCCCAGCAGCCGGGCCACAGCAGCGGGCAGTTCCTCGCGCTGGCCGCCCAGGCTGCTCCTGAGGGCCAGGGCAATCGCTGCACGGATCTCGGCTGGCGGCAGGCAATCGATGCGGCGCAGATTGGCCGAGCCGACCTCTGCGCGATTGCGTACCCGCACCGCTCGTCCCGGCAGGTCGAGAAACTCCCCTTCTGCGGCCAGTGCCTCATCGGCCAGCAGCGATTGGCGTGCCTGCTCCAGCGCATCGCGCACGCGGCTGCCGGCGCGTTGCAGGCCCCAAAGCGTACGCATGCGGGTGACCAGTTCGTCGAAATGAATCGGTCCTTCCAGCTCCACTGCCTGGTGCATCAGCTGGGCCAGCTTTGCGGTGGATTGGTTGTGCAGTTCTCCGGCGGGAACGGCAAAGCGGGCTTCCTGATAGAGGCTGTCGTCAGGGCCTGCGGCCGATTCCGTCTCGGCGCTTTCGGCATCGGACCGTGCTGCGCGTTCTATGACTTCTGTGGCTGTCTGTGACTGATGGGTGGGCATTAGCGGCTGAACTGGTTCGGCCTGCTTGCGCTGCCTGGCAGCTTCGACGGCGGCCAGGACACGCTCGGTCTGGGCACGCGGCTGGCGGAACCAGTCGCAGCCCCAGATGCGCAGCAGCGTCCAGCCCTGGCTCTCCAGCACCGACTGGCGCAGGCGGTCACGGTCGCGTGCAGAGCGGCTGTGGTGATAGCTCATGCCGTCGCACTCAATGCCCAGCAGATAGCGCCCCGGCTGTTCTGGATCGACCACGGCCAGATCGATGAAGAAGCCCGCAATGCCGATCTGAGTCTGCACCTGCAGACCCTGGGCCGTCAGCGCTTCGTACACATCTTCTTCGAGCGGCGACTCCAGATCGCGTCCGCTGATGCCGGCCAGGGCCAACTGACCGGTGGCCGCGTATTGCAGGAATACCTTGAGCGCGGCCACGCCCTTGCCTTTGCCGCGTTCCAGATCGATGTCGTCGGCGGTGATGGATGAAAACACCTCGCAGCGCTGCTTGGCACGCGAGATCAGCACGTTCAGCCGGCGCTCGCCTCCATCGGCACTCACAGGGCCGAAGCGCATGGGCAGATAGCCCTGCGCGTTGCGCGCATAGGCCACCGAGATGAAGATCACATCGCGCTCGTCGCCCTGCACGTTTTCCAGGTTCTTGATGAAGAAGGGTTCGTTGGGATGGGCGACAAAAAAGGACTCTGCCTCGGGCTGCTGGCGACGCAGCAGTTCCAGCTCGTCCTGGATGGCGACTTTTTGCTGCAGCGAGAAAGCGGCCACGCCCAGGCTGAGCTGCGGCGACTGCTGTGCGTGCTGCATGATGGCGCGTGCAATGGTCTGGGCCTCGATGCGGTTGATGCGGCTGGCGCCGCTGTCAAAGCGGCCTTCGGGCAGATGGTGAAAGCGCAGCCCCATGCCCGAGCGGGCCGTGTAGGGGCTGGGCACGACGTAAAGGCTGCTGTTGTAGAACTGCTGGTTGGACACCGCAATCAGCGACTGGTGGCGGCTGCGGTAATGCCAGCGTAGCATGAGCTGGGGCATGCCCTTGGCCAGGCACAGGCTCAGAATGCTCTCCACATCGGCAGCTCCGGCGATGAGCTGGTCTTCGTCCTCGTCGTCGAACTCGTCCTGCTCGCTGGTCATGCGCGAGAAAAAGCGCGTGGGCGGCAGCTGGCGGTCGTCGCCCACCACCACCAGCTGCTTGCAGCGGGCGATGGCGCCCAGCGCATCCACGGGCTCGATCTGGCTGGCTTCGTCAATCACCAGCAGATCGAACTCGACCGCACCAGGTTCCAGAAACTGGGCCACGGACAGCGGGCTCATCATGAACACGGGCTTGATAGCCTGGACGGCTTCGCCTGCGAGCTTGAACAGCTTGCGCAGCGGCATATGGCCGCGCTTGCGCGCAATCTCGCCATTGAGCACGCCAAGCGGGCCCATGCCGGATGCGCTGCGTGGCACCTGCTCGTAATGCGAGAGTGCCGACTGGGCGCGCGCGAGTTCGATGCGCTCCAGATCCAGCGCCTGGAACTGGCGCACCTTCTGGCTGTGCTGATCGCCGTTGAAAGCGACCAGCTCGGGGTGAGCCTGAGTGGCCTGACGCAGCAGCGCTTCGTAATAAGCGCGTTCGAGGATGGCGGGCAGGGCTCCTTGTGCAATGGATTCATTCTCGAGCTGCTGCACCAGGACGGCCATGCCGGCCGCACGCGCCTGCTCACGGGTGGCGTGGTACGAGGTCCAGTCCAGCAAGGCGTTGGGCTCGGCGACCCATTGTGCAAGGCGCTCGCCAAAGTCGGCCAGCGGGATGCGGGCCAGATCGGCGGCGCCAAAGGCTTCCTGTGTCTCGAGCCGGTAGCCGTCCAGCAAGCTTTGCGCAGCATCCTCGAATGCCTGCAGCGATGCACTGGCCCGGACGGCCAGGTCCGCGCAATGTGCGGGCGATGGCAGCTGGGCATACAGCTGGCGAAAGGCGGCACTGCGGCCCTGTCCGTCGGGGCCGGCCATCCAGCCCAGCACGGCCTGCAGTTGCGCCCAGTCGCTTTGCTCGCCCTGCCACAGGCTGCCAAAGGCATCTGCCCCCAGGATCTGCTGCTGGCCCAGGTTCTGGCGCAGTTGCTGGGCTTCGATCAGGCTGTCGAGCAGGTTCAGACGCTCTGCCCGTGAACTCGGCAATGTCGTTTTCAACTGGCCCTTGAGGTTGGCAATCGCCGCGCGGTAGCCGCTGTTGAAAATGCGAAACAGCGAGTCGCCATGTGCTGCGATGCTCTGGCGTGGGGCATTCCAGTCCGCCGTCCAGGCGGATTCGGCAAAGCTGCCGCGCAGGCTCTGCGCTTGCCGGCTGAACTGGGCGCCGCATTCGACCAGCTTGTGCAGCTGGCCCAGGCCCTGATCCCAGATGCTGTTGGCGACGGCCTGCCGGTCTATGGACGGGGCACTGGCGAGCTGCTGCGCCAGCGTGATCTGCTCATGCAGAGACTGCAGAGTCTGTGCCGCCGGCGCGCTCAGGGATTGCGCCAGCAGCTCAGCATCCTGCTGCAACCGGGCCAGCATTGCTTGCAGCGTCGGCAGTTGCTGGGCGAAGCGTTGCGCATCCAGCTTGAGCAGCGCCGGATGGCATACGCCGCGCCACGGGTGCCCGGCCACCGGGCTCACCTTGGATGCCGCCTGGCGCAGTGCTTCGACAATCTGCTGGCGTGAATGAAAGTCCTCGGGTGACCAGTTCTGTGCGCCTTGCAGCAGATCGGGCAGATGCGCGATCTGCACCGTATCCAGCCGCGCCAGCCGCCCCAGGATCTGGTAGGGCGTGAGTGTGCAGGGCGCCAGCGCCTGATGCATGGTCTGGCTGTGCGCGTTGAGCTGCTGCTGCACGTTGCTCAGCTCATGGATGATTTGCTCGCGGTGCTCCACACGCGGCTTGCCCAGATCGCGCGTGGCCTTGAGTTCCTCCAGCACCTTGCGCTTGTTGGCATGGTGGCTGTGCAGTTCCAGACAGGCAGGCCCAAGGCCCACGGATTTGAGGCGGCGGTTGACCACCTCAAGCGCGGCCATCTTCTCTGAGATGAACAGCACTTTCTTGCCGTCGGCAATCGCCGCTGCAATCACGTTGGTGATGGTCTGGGACTTGCCCGTGCCCGGCGGGCCTTGAATGACCAGGTTCTCGCCGCGGCGCACGGCTTCGATGGCCAGTGACTGCGAGCTGTCCGCATCGACCACATGGCGCTGGCTGTCGACGGGGATCAGTTGGTCCACATTGGCGTCTTCGGGGAACAGATGTTCGCGTGCCTCGAAGCCGTCCTGCAGCGCGGCAGCAATCAGCGCCTGCTGGTCCAGCCGCTTTTCTGGCGGCCAGGTCGCAGTGTCCAGATCGCGGTACATCAGGAACTTGGCAAAGCTGAAGAAGCCCAGCGTCATGGCGTCGGGCAACACCTGCCAGCCGGGCTGGGCCGCAGCCATGGCGGCGACCGCGGCCAGATAGGCGCGGGGGTCGAAGTCGTCGCCGGCATTGAATTCGGGCAGCTCCAGGCCAAAGTCGGCCTTGAGCTTGGCCGCCAGCGACAGGTTCTCCGCCGCATCTTCCTGCAACCAGGACAGGGTGAAGCGTTCGGCCGCGCTTTTGCGCTCCAGTGCCACGGGCAGCAGAATCAGTGGCGCAAAACGCGGCTTGTCGGGAGCATTGCGGTCGAACCATTGCAGCTGACCCAGCGCCAGAAACAAGATGTTGACGCCCTGTTCCTCGATGAAGGTGCGGGCATCGGAATACATGTCCAGCAGCCGGCGCTGCAGCTTCTCGCTGGACAGGCGCGTCTGCAATTTCAGGTCACGATGGCGCTGGGCCACACCGCGCGCATCGAGCTGCTCGTCGACGCTTTCTTCGGGCTGGGGCAGGGTGAGGGTGGTCTGTGTCTCCTGGGCCTCTGCAGGGTCTGCGGCCGCTTGCTCCTCCTCGGCCTTTGCCGGCGCAAAGCTCATGGCTTTGCTTTCGCCCGCCAGCAGGCGATAGACCTCGTCCGTGCGTTCATCCGCAAAATGCAGCACGCGTGCCGTGGCGGCCTGAGGCAGGCTCAGCAACCGGTTGCGTGTGGAGAGGTCCAGCAGCGCCTGGCGGCTTTTTTCGAGCTGGCGGGTGATGAGGGCGGAATTCGAGTCTGCGTGCATGGGGCATCAAAAAGCACAGTGAGCTGGCACTTTAGCGTGCTCTCTGGTGCTGCCAACGCTGATTGGCAATGTATGCACTGCGGTTCCGTACCCGTTTTACAAATTGATCACAGTTTCCAGCCGAACTCGAGCGCAATGAAAGCCGAGCATTGGCCGCAGGTCTTTGGTGCAGCGCGGACCGTAACGCTGTAGCGCTCACCCTGCCAGCGCACCAGGGCTCCGGCGGCTGCCATGACGGGGCGTGTGTAGTTGGTGCGCAAGCCGGCATAAACGCCAGAGTGCAGATTGCCAAAAGTCAGCGGCGTGTACTCGCCTATGGCGTAGGTGCTCCAGCGGTCGATGCTGTTGCGATAGAAGCCGGCCTGCACGGAGAAATTGCTGGAAAACTCTCGTCTGATACCCAGGCCCAGGTTTTCCTCGTTCCATGTTTTGCCACGTTTCCGTTCGCTGAAATGGTGGCTGACCGTGTGCAGATTGATATGCCATGCGCCCGCAGCCTGGCTGACCTGGGCAGACTGATTGACCTCGACGGGCTGAGTGGTCTCGGCAGACTGATTGGCTTCGTCGGCCTGGACTGCGGAGCAGGCAATGACGATGGTCAACCCTGCCAGTGTTTTCAACGATTTCATTGCCGTTCCCCCCTGCATCGCTTCACAGGCGCATGCAGACAGGTCAGTGACATCCTTGGCTCGCGTTCGCAGTGCTGCCAAGGGACCTGGCTTACCAATTTTTATTTAAAAAATTCATGTAAACCATGTTTCCTAATGTCTATGACTATCGGTGTGGTGGATGTAAGAATAGTTCTTATCTATTGGTGATTGAATTTCAATTGGGTTTATGGAAATTTGGAGATTTCGCTGTCGAAAAAGCGGCAGGAAGAGGGAGCGGCTGCGTCCGGCCAGGTTGAAGGCGGTCTCTGTCAGACGCAAAAAAGGCCGCAAGGGCGGCCTTTTTGATGAGCTGAGGCGAGGGAGTCCTCGGCCTTGCGCGGTAGCTTAATCGCCTGGCTGCTGCTTTGCGGCTGCAGCTGCGGCGCGCAGCTTGTCCTTCTTGCTGGGTCTGCGGCCCTTGATGCCGCCGTTGCCGTCTTGCGCGACCGGCGGTGGCGGTAGGGCTTCGGTAGGCTCGAAGCCCTGGATTTGCTCCAGATCGATCTCCAGCTGATTGCGCTTGCAGATCAGCTTCCAGTGTGCGGTGTCGGCGGGGCTTACAAAAGTGATGGCGCAACCAGCATGCCCTGCACGACCCGTGCGGCCAATTCTATGAATATAGTCGGCGGGCGAGCGGGGCAGGTCGTAGTTGATGACCGTGGGCAGCTGTGCGATATCGATACCGCGCGCGGCCAGGTCGGTGGTGATGAGCAGTTGCCAGCGCTTGGCCTTGAACTGGTCGAGCACGTCCTTGCGCGCACCCTGGCTCATATCGCCGTGGAAGGTGGTGGCGTAGATGCCAGCCTTGTAGAGCTTGTCGGCCAGCATTTCGGCGGTGTGGCGCTTGGCGACAAAGACCAGGGCTCGTTCCCATTCGGGCTGGTTCTCGCCTTGCTTGACGAGCTGGCGCAGCAGCTGGGTGCGGCGGGTGCCGTCCACGGCAATGGCGCGCTGGCTGATGTTCTCGGGGCTGGTCGAATGCTCGGCGGCCTGGTCGGCATCGACCTGCACCCGAACGGGGTCGTGCAGCAGGCGGGTGGCCAGCGCCTCCACGTTCTGCGGGAAGGTGGCCGAGAACAGCATGGTTTGGCGTTTGGCGGGCAGCAGGGCCAGCACGCGGTTGAGTTCTTCGGCAAAGCCCTGGTCCAGCAGGCGATCCGCCTCGTCCAGAACCAGATGCTGCACTGCGTTCAGGCGCACGGCATTGTGCTCCACCAGATCCAGCAGGCGGCCCGGCGTGGCGACCAGAAAGTCGGCGCTGCCACGCAGCTGCATCATCTGCGGGTTGATGGAGACACCGCCATAGACCACGCGGCTGCGTGGTTGCTCACGCAGTTGGCGCGTGATGTCGCTCAGGCTTTCATGAACCTGCAGGGCCAGCTCGCGCGTGGGCACCAGAATCAAGGTGGCCAGCGGCCGCACAAAGCCGGTGTGGCCGCGCTTTTGCGCCAGCCAGGCCTGCAGCAGGGGCAGCAGATAGGCCATGGTCTTGCCCGAGCCCGTGGGCGCGCAGGCCCAGAGATCGCGTCCGGCCAGCACGGCGGGGATGGCCTCGGTCTGAATCGGCGTCGCGTCGCGCAGACCCAGATCGAGTGTGGCATCCAGAAGCTCGGCGCGCAGGCCTAGGGGGGCAAAAGACATAGAAGAATCAATAGCGGTGTGCAGGAGGCGCATTGTGCGGGAATTGCCGCGTCGCAGCGAGGCGCAGGGACAAGCGCGGCCCAGGCTACATTCGCAGGATTACAACCCGCAAGGAGCATCAGCCATGAGTCAGATCACGCATCAAGCCATTGTCATGACGGAATACGGAGGCCCCGAGGTTCTGCAGATCGCCTCGGTCGCTTCGCTGCCGCTGACGGCTGGACAGGTGCGCGTGCGACACACGCGCATTGGCGTGAACTTTCACGATATCTATGTGCGCTCCGGGCTTTACAAGACGCTGGCGCTGCCGGGCACGCCCGGCATCGAAGCCGTGGGGGTGGTGGCAGAAGTGGGAGAAGGCGTGACTCGCTTCAGGCCCGGCGACCGGGTCTGCTATGTCTCTGGCGCCTATGCCATCTACGCCGCCGAGCGCGTGATTGCGGGCGACGAGCTGATTGCCGTGCCCGATGACCTCAGCGATGCGCTGGTCGCATCCAGCCTGCTGCGCGGGCTGACGGCCGATGTGCTGCTGCACCGGGTGGCTCGGGTAAGCCAGGGATCGCGGATTCTGGTGCAGGCCGCCGGTGGCGGCATGGGGCAGATTCTGAGCCAGTGGGCCACGCAGTTGGGGGCCATGGTGATCGGCACGGCGGGCAGTGATGCCACGGCGAAAAAGGCCGATCAGGCCGGTTGTGTGGAGGTGATCCGCTATCGCGGCGCGGGCGCCCAGGATGTGGCCGCGCGTGTACAGCAGTTGACCGGCGGCGAAGGCGTGGATGTGGCTTATGACGGCGTGGGCAAGGACAGCTTTGATGGTTCGCTGGCCAGTCTGGGCATCGGCGGCCAGCTGGTGATGTACGGACAGTCTTCCGGTCCGGTGCCGCCGCTGGAGATTGCGCGTCTGGCCGCCAAGTCGAACAGCGTGTGCCGGCCCATGGTGTTTCATTTCGTCAAAAAGCCCAGAGAGCGCGATGCCATGGCCGCGCGCCTGTTCGAGGCGCTGCGCAAAAAGCATTTCCGCATGGGCGAGCCGCAGGAGTTTGCGCTGGCCGATGCCGCGCAGGCCCACCGGCAACTGGAGGCGCATGGCGCCCAGCAACCGATTTTGCTCGTGCCCTGACGGGAGTGGTCTGCGGTGCGGTCTTATTGCGCGCCAGCCTGGGGGCGTGGCAGATAGACCTCGTGCCACAGGCTGACTTTTTCGTGCTCGTCAAAACGCATGAGCAGCATGGCGACAAAGTGCTGGGCGCCGCCATCTGCCTTGGTGATGCAGACATCCATGGAAAAGACCACGGAGTCCTCGTCGGCCGTGGTGTGCCGGATGTCGTAGCGAATGCCTTCCATGTCCTGCTTCATGCCTTCGAGAAATTCGCGATAGCTCTCGAGGTCCGCCGCATAGTGGCGGCCGTTGGGCTCGACCACGAATTGCTCGGCAAAGCATTCGGCGACCTGCTCGCGGCTCAGCGTGGTGTGACGACTCAGGTGGCGCTGGTTCCAGTCGAGCACGGCATGGGCCAGCTCCAGATTGCGTTGTCGTTTTGCGTGCATGAAGACCAGTATAGAAGAGCCGATTCCGGGTTCGCTCCGCATTTCTGACATGGACCGATTCATAAATTTCTATAGCGGCTAGCGCTTTGTATCAATGGATACTGAGATGATTCACACTTGAAATCGACCTGTGTCTTGCATAACCAGCTATGGTTTTACCAAAGCTGAGATCGGGGGGCACGTAAAAAAGCCCGCGGACTTTGCAGTCTGCGGGCTTTTTGCCACCCTGAGACCCGGAAATCCGGGCCTGGGTGTGCCGATCAACGCTGAGCGATAGGCTTGACGTCGCGCGACACGGAGCCGGTGAACAACTGGCGGGGACGGCCGATCTTGTACTCGGGGTCGGCCATTTGTTCGTTGAGCTGAGCGATCCAGCCCACGGTACGGGCCAGAGCGAAGATGCCGGTGAACAGGTTGACGGGGATGCCGATGGCGCGCTGCACGATGCCGGAGTAGAAGTCCACGTTGGGGTAGAGCTTGCGCTGGACGAAGTAGTCGTCTTCCAGGGCAATCTTTTCCAGCTTCTTGGCCAGGGCGAACAGGGGATCGTTTTCCAGACCCAGTTCGGCCAGGATTTCGTTGCAGGTTTCCTGCATCAGCTTGGCGCGGGGGTCGTAGTTCTTGTAGACGCGGTGGCCAAAGCCCATCAGCTTCACGCCGCTGGTCTTGTCCTTGACCTGTTCCATGAACTCGCCGACCTTTTCGATGCCGCCATTGGCCTGGATGCCTTCCAGCATGTTCAGGCAGGCTTCGTTGGCGCCGCCGTGGGCAGGGCCCCACAGACAGGCCACGCCAGCGGAGATGGCCGCGAAGGGGTTGGTGCCCGAAGAACCGCACAGACGCACGGTGGAGGTCGAGGCATTTTGCTCGTGGTCGGCGTGCAGGATGAAGATGCGGTCCAGAGCGCGCTCAACCACGGGGTTGACCTTGTACTCTTCGCAGGGGTTGCCGAACATCATGCGCATGAAGTTGCCGGCATACGACAGGTCGTTCTTGGGGTACATGTAGGGCTGGCCCATACCGTACTTGTATGCCATGGCGACCAGCGTAGGCATCTTGGCGATCAGGCGGATCGCAGCGATGTTGCGGTGCTCTGGGTTGGTGATGTCGGTGCTGTCGTGGTAGAAGGCCGACATGCCGCCCACCAGGCCGGTCAGCACGGCCATGGGGTGAGCGTCACGACGGAAGCCGCGCAGGAAGAACTGCATCTGCTCGTTGACCATGGTGTGCTTGGTCACCAGCTCTTCGAAGTTGGCCTTTTCCTTCTCGTTGGGCAGTTCCCCGTACAGCAGCAGGTAGCAGGTTTCCAGGAAGTTGCAGTTCTTGGCCAGTTGTTCGATGGGGTAGCCGCGGTACAGCAGCTCACCCTTGTCGCCATCGATGTAGGTGATGGCGGATTGGCAGGCGGCGGTAGAGAGGAAGCCCGGGTCATACGTGAACATGCCAGTCTGGGCATAGAGCTTGCGGATGTCGATCACATCCGGGCCAATATTGCCCTGGTACACCGGCATTTCCACACTGGGAGCGCCATTGCTGAAAGACAGCGTTGCTTTGTTGTCAGCGAGTTTCATTTCCAAACTTCCTTCTCTAGTTTGCCTAGCCTACTGGGGACAGTTACCGGGCTGGCGCTTGCGCACCATCTCCAGCACTTCCCTGACTTCTTGGGTATCGAGTTGTCCTTCAGGTTCCTTGCGACGCAAGAAAAGATCCATCAGGTCGTTGTCTGCCAGATCCATCAAGGCAGACAGGCCAGTCGCGTGTCTCCGCGTGAGCTGGCTTCCGTAGGTGGCGAAGAACTGCTCGATGAACAGATCGTTCTCAACCAGACCACGGCGGCTGCGCCACCTCAGCAGGTCGCGCTCACGTTCGTCGAGCAGAGTATTCGTCATCAGCATCAGACGGTTCGACGAACCATCAGCTCCTTGATCTTGCCAATGGCTGCGGTGGGGTTCAGGTGCTTGGGGCACACGTCCACGCAGTTCATGATGGTGTGGCAGCGGAAGAGGCGGTAAGGATCTTCCAGATTGTCAAGGCGCTCGCCCGTGGCCGTGTCGCGGCTGTCCGCGATGAAGCGGTAAGCCTGCAGCAGACCGGCCGGGCCCACGAACTTGTCGGGGTTCCACCAGAACGAGGGGCAGCTGGTGGAGCAGCTGGCGCACAGAATGCACTCGTACAGGCCGTTGAGCTCTTCGCGCTCTTCGGGCGACTGCAGGCGCTCCTTGCTGGGCGATGCGTAGACATCGCTTTGCAGGTAGGGCTTGATCGAGTGGTACTGCTTGAAGAACTGGGTCATGTCCACGATCAGATCGCGGATGACGGGCAGGCCGGGCAGGGGCTTGAGAACGATGTCGCCCTTGAGGGTGTTCATGTTCGTCAGGCAGGCCAGGCCGTTCTTGCCGTTGATGTTCATGGCGTCGGAGCCGCACACGCCTTCACGGCAGGAGCGACGGAAGGCAATGGAGGGGTCCATGGCCTTGAGCTTGACCAGGGCGTCCAGCAGCATGCGCTCGTGACCGTCCAGCTCCACTTGCACTGTTTGCATGTAGGGCTTGGCGTCTTTATCCGGATCGTAGCGGTAGATTTTGAATGTGCGCTTCATTTTGATCTTCTCTCGTGGGCTGCTGAATTAGAACGTGCGGACCTTGGGAGGAACGCTGGCAACGGTCAGGGGCTTGAGGTTCACAGGCTTGTAGGTCAGGCTGTTGGTCGCGCTGTCCCACAGGGTGTGCTTGAGCCATTCCTTGTCGTTGCGGCCCAGGGGGAATTCGGCGTGGTCGGCAGGGTGCTCGTAGTCGTACACGGTGTGTGCACCACGGCATTCCTTGCGGGCTGCGGCCGAGGTCATGGTGGCTTGTGCCACTTCGATCAGGTTGTCCACTTCCAGGGCTTCCATGCGAGCGGTGTTCCACACCATGGACTTGTCCTTCAGGGTCACGGAGCCGACCTTGTCGCGGATCGCGTTGATCTTGGCGACGCCTTCGTCCATGCTCTTTTGCGTGCGGAACACACCAGCATGAGTCTGCATGGATTGACGGATCTCGCCAGCGACGTCCTGGGCGTACGTGCCGTCCTTGGAGTCCTGCAGCTGGTTGAGGCGGGCCAGGGTGCGGTCGGCGCCATCGGCGGGCACTTCGTGGTGAGCGCCGAAGCCGTTGACGAATTCCACGATGTGCTTGCCGGCAGACTTGCCGAAGACCAGCAGATCCAGCAGCGAGTTGGTGCCCAGGCGGTTGGCGCCGTGCACGGACACGCACGAGCATTCGCCCACGGCGTAGAGACCGTTGACCACATTGTTCTGCTGACCGTCCCAGACCACGACCTGACCGTTGATGTTGGTCGGGATGCCGCCCATCTGGTAGTGGATGGTGGGAACCACGGGAATGGGTTCCTTGGTGATGTCCACGTTGGCGAAGTTGTGGCCGATTTCTTCCACGGAAGGCAGACGCTTGCGGATGGTTTCGGCACCCAGGTGGTCCAGCTTCATCAGGATGTAGTCCTTGTTGGGACCGCAGCCGCGACCTTCCTTGATTTCCTGGTCCATCGAACGCGACACGAAGTCACGCGGTGCCAGATCCTTCAGCGTGGGAGCGTAACGCTCCATGAAGCGCTCGCCTTCGCTATTCAAAAGAATAGCGCCTTCGCCGCGGCAGCCTTCGGTCAGCAGCACGCCGGCACCGGCCACGCCGGTGGGGTGGAACTGCCAGAACTCCATGTCCTGCAGCGGGATGCCGGCGCGAGCAGCCATGCCCAGGCCGTCACCGGTGTTGATGAAGGCGTTGGTCGAAGCCTGGAAGATGCGACCGGCGCCGCCGGTGGCCAGCAGCACGGCCTTGGCGTGCAGCTCGTACAGATCGCCGGTTTCCAGTTCCAGTGCGGTCACGCCGACCACATCGCCCTGGGTGTTGCGGATCAGGTCCAGCGCCATCCACTCCACGAAGAAGTTGGTCTTGGACTTGACGTTCTGCTGGTACAGCGTGTGCAGCATGGCGTGACCGGTACGGTCAGCGGCAGCGCAGGCGCGTTGCACGGGTTTTTCGCCGTAGTTGGCTGTGTGGCCGCCGAAGGGGCGCTGGTAGATGGTGCCGTCGGCATTGCGGTCGAAAGGCATGCCGAAGTGCTCGAGCTCGATCACGACGTTCGGCGCTTCACGGCACATGAACTCGATGGCGTCCTGGTCGCCCAGCCAGTCGGAGCCCTTGATGGTGTCGTAGAAGTGATAGTGCCAGTTGTCTTCGCTCATATTGCCCAGCGAAGCGGACACGCCGCCCTGAGCGGCCACAGTGTGCGAGCGAGTGGGGAAAACCTTGGACAGCGAGGCGACGGACAGACCGGCGCGCGACAGTTCCAGCGCAGCGCGCAGGCCGGAGCCGCCGGCACCGACGATCACGACGTCAAACTTGCGCTTGGTGATATTTGCTTTGGAGTAGCTCATTCTTAACCTTCAATCGTGGAGACTGTGTCTCAATCAGAGACGCCACAGAACCTGGATGCCCCAGCCGATGCAGCCGACCAGCCAGACAATGGTGACCACTTGCAGTGCAAGGCGCAGGCCCACGGGCTTGACGTAGTCCATCCAGATGTCACGCACGCCGATCCAGGCATGCCAGCCCAGAGCCACGAAGAGGGCCAGGGTCAGAAACTTCATCCACTGGGGAGCAAAAATGCCGGCCCACTGCTCGTAGCCCACGGGGCCGCCGACCGTCAGAAAGCGCACCAGCAGCACAACGGTGTACAGCGCCATCAGGACGGCGGTAGAGCGTTGAGCCAGAAAGTCGCGGGTGCCATAGTGCGCACCGACAACGGTGCGCTTGGAGCCGTAATTCACGGACATGGTTGTTTCCTTATCGTGAGGTGTTATTGACTGGGCGCTGATCAGTACAGGCCGAACAGCTTGGCGCCAAGCACCACGGTCAGGGCAACGCTGATGCACAGAACGACGGCGGCGGTGGACTTGCCGGTCTGCTTGTTCACGGCGTGGTGGTTTACGTCCATCACCAGGTGGCGGACACCTGCGCAGAAGTGGTGCAGATAGGCCCAGATCAGTGCCAGGCAGACGAGCTTGGCAAACCAGCCAAAGGGACCTGCGAATACCGACGTGAAGGAATCAAACGAAATTTCCGACGAGATCGAGTTGTCGAACATCCAGATGATGAACGGCAGCAGGATCGCCATCAGCAGGCCGCTGACGCGGTGCAAGATGGACACAATGCCTGCCAGGGGCAGGCGATAGGTCGGTAGGTCCGAGAAGAAGTTGATATTGCGGAACTCTGGCCGCTGTTTTGCTTTTTGCTCTGTCATGGCAGGGTACTTTCGTGGATGTAACTGCGTTGTAATCGCTAGTGCGAAGCGACACAAAATTCTATTGCAATGCAGCAGAATCCGTTAGCCGAATTTGCATAGCAGATGATTGGGCTCTGTTGCAATCAACGCTTTTACGGGGGGATTCAGTTCAATGCATTGCGGTAATGATGGGTGTCGGTGCGGTACAGGCCGCGTCGTAACTCCATGGGAACATCGTTGTATGTGTAAGCAGTTCGCTCCACGCTGAGCAGCGGCGTGGTGCTGGGAATGTTCAGCAACTGGGCTTGCTCGGCATCCGGCAGAACGGCGCGAATTTTCTCGTCGGCCCGCACCATGCGCACGCCATAGTCGAGCTCGAACATTGCGTAAGTGGGGCCCTGGTAGTTGGACATCTGTTCGGCCGTCAGCCCCTTGAAGGCGTTGCCAGGCAGCCAGATGTCCTCCAAAATAGTCGGGATTGCAGCAAAGGACAGGGTGCGGCGCACATGCATCACGGCGTCGCCGGTGCGCAGGGCCAGGGCGCGGGCCACTTCGGCGGGCGCGCGCAGGCGGCGGCACTCGAGGATGTGGCGCTCTGCGCGGCCTTCGCCCTGCAGGTCGCCAGCATCGGGGCGCAGATTCAGAAAACGGTACTGCACCTGTTGGGCGGCGTGAGTGGCTACAAACGTGCCTTTGCCCTGGCGGCGCATGACCAGATTTTCGGCAGCCAGCTCATCGATTGCCTTGCGCACCGTGCCCTGGCTGACCTTGAAGCGTGCTGCCAGCTCCATTTCACTGGGGATCAGTTCTCCGGGGCGCCATTCGCCAGCTTCCAGACTTTGCAGGATCAGGCCCTTGATCTGCTGGTACAGAGGGCTGAAGGCTGGGGTGGAGACGCCGGCACCACCGCTATGGCTGGCGTTGTTGTCCGGGGCTGTGTTGTGGGGGCTGGGCATAGTTGGTTTTGAAGGTATCGCCTCCGCGATGCGATGCACAAAAAACAGTCGATTTGACTCTGGTCGCTAAGTGAAGATCATATCTTATATAAGACATAAGACAAATTGACCGGGCTTTGATTTCGGCAGTACACTTGCCGCATGTTTGCGGAGCTTGCGCTACTGGTGGTTACGCTGGTGCAACCTGGCGCCCATAACATCTCACTTTTTTCCAATCTTGGAGTTTCACCATGAGCAAGAAGCCCGTCCGTGTCGCCGTTACCGGCGCAGCTGGCCAAATCGGTTACGCCCTGTTGTTCCGCATCGCCTCCGGCGAAATGCTGGGTAAAGATCAGCCCGTTATTCTGCAACTGCTGGAAATCCCCGACGAAAAGGCTCAAAACGCTCTGAAGGGCGTGATCATGGAGCTGGAAGACTGCGCCTTCCCCCTGCTGGCCGGCATCGAGGCCCACGCCGACCCCATGACCGCCTTCAAGGACACCGACTACGCTCTGCTGGTGGGTGCCCGTCCTCGTGGCCCCGGCATGGAACGTGCTGACCTGCTGGCTGCCAACGCCCAGATCTTCACCGCCCAGGGCAAGGCTCTGAACGCCGTGGCTTCGCGCAATGTCAAGGTTCTGGTGGTCGGCAACCCCGCCAACACCAATGCTTACATCGCCATGAAGTCGGCTCCCGATCTGCCCGCCAAGAACTTCACCGCCATGCTGCGCCTGGACCACAACCGCGCTGCTTCCCAGCTGGCTGCCAAGGGCGGCTTCAAGGTCGGCGACATCAAGAAGCTGACCGTGTGGGGCAACCACTCGCCCACCATGTACGCCGACTACCGCTTCGCCACCGTGGACGGCAAGTCCGTGAAGGAAGCCATCAACGACCAGGAATGGAATGCCAACGTGTTCCTGCCCACCGTGGGCAAGCGCGGCGCCGCCATCATCGCTGCTCGCGGTCTGTCGTCGGCTGCTTCGGCTGCCAACGCTGCCATCGATCACATGCGTGACTGGGCCCTGGGCTCCAACGGCGAATGGGTCACCATGGGCGTGCCTTCCAACGGCGAGTACGGCATCCCCGCCGGTATCGTGTTCGGTTTCCCCGTGACCACCACAGCTGACGGCGAATACAAGATCGTCGAAGGTCTGGAAATCGACGCCTTCTCGCAAGAGTGCATCAACAAGACTCTGGCTGAGCTGCAAGGCGAGCAGGACGGCGTCAAGCACCTGCTGTAATCAGCGCAAAACCTATGCAAGACTGGAACCCTGCGCTGTATCTGCGCTTTGCCAATGAGCGCACGCGCCCTGCGGCAGAACTGCTGGCAAGAGTACCTTCCAGCTTGCATTCACCCGCTCGCAGCCTCCGCATCGTGGATCTGGGCTGCGGGCCGGGCAACTCCACCGAACTTCTGGTGGAACGTTTTCCCGGCGCCGATGTGCTCGGTGTCGACAATTCCGAAGCCATGCTGGAGACTGCGCGTAGGCAGTTGCCGCAGGCCAGGTTCGAGGCCGGTGATATTGCCTCCTGGGCACCTGCTGAAGGTGAGTCAGCACCTGATTTGATTTATGCGAATGCCTCCATCCAGTGGGTGGGCGAGCATGAGAGCCTGATTCCCCGTCTGTTTTCGTTGCTGGCGCCCGGTGGCGTGCTGGCCGTGCAGATGCCTGACAACCGTCAGGAACCCTCGCACCGAAACATGCGCGAAGTCGCCCAACTGCCCCGGTTTGTGGCGCACATCGGGGACGCGAGCAAGGTGCGTACCGAAATTTTGCCCATAGGGGTGTATTACGACCTGCTGGCAGCGCCCCAGCCGGCGGCTCCCGCCAATGAGGCTGCGAGCGTGGATGTGTGGCACACCGTCTACCAGCATCCCATGGACTCGGCCGCAGCGATTGTGCAGTGGCTCAGCAGCACGGGCCTCAAGCCTTTCGTGGAAGGTTTGCCCCGGGAGCTGCAAGCCGAGTATCTGACCGAGTATCAAAGCCGCATCGATGCGGCGTATCCGGAGCGAGCCGACGGCAAGCGTCTGCTGGCTTTTCCCCGACTTTTCATGGTGGCTCAGCGCAAGTCATGACGAAAGAACTGGTTCATCCCGCCACCGTGCTGCTCGATGCTCAGGGTGGCGCTCAGCGTCTGCCCGTCTGCGATCACTACAGCGGCGTGGAAGCGCGCATGCGCAAAAGCCTGCAGTTGCAGGCAGAGATGATGCAGGAGTTCGGCACCTGTGTGTTCGACGTGACGCTGGACTGCGAGGATGGCGCTCCTGTCGGCCAGGAGGCCGAGCACGCTCGCCTGGTGGTCGAGCTGGCGAATGGAGCGGCTCAAGGCGCGCGCGTGGCGGCCCGGGTGCATGCGGTGGAGCATGCTCATTTCCAGGCAGACATGGACATCATTGCCGGCGGCGCGGCGGACAAGCTCTGCCACATCATGATTCCCAAGGTGGAGTCGGTGGATGACGTCATCAAGGCCGAAGCAGCCCTGCAGCGCGCGACAGACAAGCGTGTGCCGCTACATGTCTTGATTGAGTCTCCTGCTGCCGTGCAGCAGGCCTTCGACATTGCCGCGCACCCGGCTGTGCAAAGCATCTCCTTCGGGCTGATGGATTTTGTCTCGGCTCACGGTGGCGCCATCCCGGCCTCCGCCATGACGGCGCAGGGTCAGTTCGAGCATCCCTTGGTCGTTCGTGCCAAGCTCGAGATCGCGGCAGCCTGCCATGCCCACGGCAAGGTGCCCTCGCATTGCGTGGTCACGGAATTCAAGAATCCTGAAGCTTTGCAGGCTTGCGCGCAAAAAGCCTCGCGTGAGCTTGGCTACACACGCATGTGGAGCATCCATCCTGACCAGATTCGCCCGATTCTGCGTGCATTTGCGCCAGCAGAGGACGAAGTTCTACAGGCGGCACAAATACTTACCTCTGCAGCGGTGCAGAATTGGGCGCCCATCAGTTTTGGTGGTGTACTACACGACCGCGCGAGCTACCGCTATTTTTGGCAGTTGCTGGAGCGCGCTCACCAGACGGGGCAGGTCTTGCCGGTTGAAGTTCAACCCTGGTTTGCCCCGGCCTCAATCCGTTGAACTCATAACAAGTCTGCAGGAGCTAATTCCTATGAAGACCCTGATCGCCACTTTGATGATTGCCGCTCCCCTGGTCGCAATCAGCCACTCTGCCGTGGCAGAAACCGCTCCCAAGGCCAAGGCGGCCGCCGCCAAGAAGGCTCCCGCCGCCAAGAAGGCCACCACTACTTCCAAGAAGGGCAAGGCTGCTGCTGCCGTAGCTGCAGGTGGCGCGGGTGCTGCCGCCGCCGTGGCCGCTGGCCCGGCTTCCGCCGCACTGGGCACGGAAGAGCTGGCCGTGGCCGAGCGCGTGCACAAGGGCCGCATTGCCTGCGAGCTCGGTGCCTATGTGAATGTGAATGCCGACACCGCCAACCCCGGTTACTTCATCGTGGACGGCCGTGGCTTCAAGTACCACATGTCTCCCGTCAAGACTTCCACCGGCACCGTGCGCCTGGAAGACAAGGCTGCCGGTGCAGTGTGGCTGCAGATCGCCAACAAGTCCATGCTGATGAACCAGAAGGCCGGCCAGCGTCTGGCGGATGAGTGCATGAGCCCCGAGCAGCAGCAAGTGGCCGAAGCCATCCGCAAGAACCCACCTCCCAGCCTGCTGGACAGCAAATAAGTCTGGCGAGGCTGAGGACTGGCGTATCGCACATGCGCCAGTCCTGTAATTCGCGCTCCACGCGCAGCCTTTTTCAAAAAACCATTGGAGAGAACCCATGTTGAAAGCCTACCGTGACCATGTGGCAGAACGAGCCGCACTGGGCATCCCCCCGCTGCCTCTGGATGCCAAGCAGGTCGCAGACCTGATCGAGCTGATCAAGAACCCACCCGCTGGTGAAGATGCATTCCTGATGGATCTGCTGACCCATCGCGTGCCGCCCGGTGTGGATGATGCAGCCAAGGTCAAGGCTTCCTTCCTGGCTGCCGTGGCTCACGGCGACCTGAAGGTGGGTCTCATCTCCAAGGCCAAGGCCACCGAGCTGCTGGGCACCATGGTGGGTGGCTACAACGTTCACCCTCTGATCGAGCTGCTGGACGATGCCGAAGTGGCTGGCGTGGCTGCCGACGCGCTGAAGAAGACATTGCTGATGTTCGACTTCTTCAACGACGTGGCCGACAAGGCCAAGGCCGGCAATGCCAAGGCCAAGGAAGTGATGCAAAGCTGGGCCGATGCCGAGTGGTTCACTTCGCGTCCCAAGGTCGAGGAAAAGATCACCGTCACCGTCTTCAAGGTGCCCGGCGAGACCAATACCGATGACCTGTCGCCCGCTCCCGACGCCTGGAGCCGTCCCGATATTCCTCTGCACTACCTGGCCATGCTCAAGAACACGCGTCCCGACGCGGCGTTCAAGCCCGAAGAAGACGGCAAGCGCGGCCCCATGCAGTTCATCGAAGACCTGAAGAAGAAGGGCCATCTGGTTGCCTACGTGGGTGACGTGGTCGGTACCGGTTCTTCGCGCAAGTCCGCCACCAACTCCATCATCTGGGGCACGGGCGTGGATATTCCCTTTGTTCCCAACAAGCGCTTTGGTGGCGTGACTCTGGGCGGCAAGATCGCTCCCATCTTCTTCAACACGCAAGAAGACTCCGGCGCTCTGCCCATCGAAGTCGATGTTTCCAAGCTGGAAATGGGCGACGTGATCGACGTGCTGCCCTACGCTGGCAAGATCGTCAAGAACGGCGAAACCGTGGCTGACTTCCAGCTCAAGTCCGACGTGCTGCTGGACGAAGTGCAAGCCGGTGGCCGTATCAACCTGATCATCGGCCGTTCGCTGACCGCCAAGGCTCGCGAAGCCCTGGGTCTGCCCGCATCCACCGAATTCCGTCTGCCCCAGGCTCCTGCCGCTTCCACGGCCGGCTTCACACTGGCCCAGAAGATGGTCGGCCGCGCCTGCGGTCTGCCCGAAGGTCAGGGCGTGCGCCCCGGTACCTACTGCGAGCCTCGCATGACCACCGTGGGTTCGCAGGACACCACCGGCCCCATGACCCGCGACGAACTCAAGGATCTGGCCTGCCTGGGCTTCTCCGCCGATATGGTGATGCAGTCCTTCTGCCACACAGCGGCTTATCCCAAGCCCGTGGACGTGAAGACCCATCGCGAACTGCCCAATTTCATCAGCAACCGTGGCGGCGTGGCCCTGCGTCCTGGTGACGGCGTGATCCACAGCTGGCTCAACCGCCTGCTGCTGCCCGACACCGTGGGTACCGGTGGCGACTCGCACACCCGTTTCCCCATCGGCATCTCCTTCCCCGCAGGCTCCGGTCTGGTGGCCTTCGGCGCCGCTACCGGCGTGATGCCTCTGGACATGCCCGAATCCGTGCTGGTGCGCTTCAAGGGCGAAATGCAGCCTGGCGTGACTCTGCGCGATCTGGTGCACGCGATTCCCTTGTACGCCATCAAGCAAGGTCTGCTGACCGTGGCCAAGGCCGGCAAGATCAACGAATTCTCGGGTCGCATCCTGGAAATCGAAGGTCTGCCAGATCTGAAGGTTGAACAAGCGTTTGAGCTGTCCGACGCTTCTGCCGAGCGCTCTGCCGCCGGTTGCACGATCAAGCTCAACCCCGAACCGATCAAGGAATACCTGACATCGAACATCGTTCTGATGAAGAACATGATCGCTGACGGTTACGCCGACGCCAAGACTCTGCAGCGCCGTATCGAAAAGGTCGAAGCCTGGCTGGCCAAGCCAGACCTGCTGGAAGCCGACAAGAACGCTGAGTACGCTCACGTCATCGAAATCGACATGTCCGACATCAAGGAACCCATCGTTTGCTGCCCGAACGATCCTGATGATGCCAAGACCCTGTCTGACGTGGCCGGCGCCAAGATCGACGAAGCCTTCATCGGTTCCTGCATGACCAACATCGGTCACTTCCGCGCTGCAGCCAAGCTGCTGGGCGGCCAGCGCGACATCCCCGTCAAGCTGTGGGTGGCTCCTCCCACCAAGATGGATCAGGACGAGCTGATCAAGGAAGGTCACTACTCTGCCTTCGGCACTGCCGGTGCCCGTACAGAAATGCCCGGCTGCTCGCTGTGCATGGGTAACCAGGCTCAAGTGCGTGAAGGTGCGACTGTCATTTCGACTTCCACTCGTAACTTCCCCAACCGTCTGGGCAAGAACACCAACGTGTATCTAGGCTCGGCCGAACTGGCAGCCATCGCTTCGCGTCTGGGCTACCTGCCTTCCAAGGAAGAGTACCTGAAGGAAATGGGCGTGATCGATGCCGACAAGGCCTCCGTCTACCGCTACATGAACTTCAACGAAATCGCCGAGTACGCTGAAGTGGCCGCCAAGATCTAAGCGTCTAGGCTAGGCACCAGAAATCAAGGCCTTCAAGGGTCTTGCTAAGAAGCCCGCAGGATGCAAGTCCTGCGGGCTTCTTTCTTGCGAGCGGTGAGACGCTCGTTGGACTTTATGCGCCGTGTGGCTTCCTCGCAGCAGATGAAGGTACCGAGCGGGCTGACATTGACCGCGGTGTGAAGGTCTTCTTTGGTGATGCCCAGGAAGGAGTGCATGGGGGCGATGCCCGCGGCGCACACCATGACGTCGATCCGTGCCTCAGCGGAAAGCGAAGCCGCGATGGCCGGGCGGTCCTGGATGTCCGCAGCATGGGCGATGGCATCCCAGCCTTCGCCTTGTAGCGATGCGGCAGCTTTCCAGATCGCGTCCGGGTTCTGGTCGAGAAGTGCGACGCGAAAGCCGTCTTCGGCCAGGCCGATGCCCGAAGCGGCTCCGGTGACGAAGGCGGTTTCCTTGGCGGAGCCAGATGCTTGGCTAGGGTTCATGGGCGCTTCTTACTCAGGCGATGGGATGTGAGGCGTGGCCGCTATTGAGGCTGATACCCGCTGTCCTTGATGAGCTTGCCCCAGGTCTGTGCGTAGGTCTGCTCGCGCTGCCGCATTTGCTCGGGATTCAGGTACTGGGGGATCAGGCCGAGGCTCACCATCCGCTCGCGTACCTCGGGCCTGGCAAGCACCTTCTGCATGGCTTGCGAGAATGCCGCAGCTTCATCGGGGGGCATGCCCTGCGGCGCATAGATTGCGTAGAACGGGCTTTCCTCGAAGCCGGGGACTCCCAGTTCCGAGAAGGTAGGGGTGTCGGGTACGCCGGCATGCCGTTGCCTGCCGGACACCGCCAGAACGTTGATCTTGCCTGCCTTCTGCGATTCCAGCACATCGTTGAGCGACGAGATGCCGGCCAGAATCTGGTTGCCCATGATGTCGCCGAGCATGGGCGCCGCCCCCTTGTAGGGTACAGGGGTCAGGTCAAGGGTGTTCCTGGCGCCGATGGCGATGGTCATGAATTCAGGCAGAGAAGCTGGCGCAGGGATGCCCACGCTGCCTTTGCCTGCTTGCTTGTCGTGAACCCAGCGAATGTACTCGGCGTAGCTTTTGACGGGCGTGCCGGCGCCAGTAAAGAGCGCGGAGACATAGATGGCTACGCCAGCCACCGGCGTGAAGTCCCTGGATGTATTGAAGCCCGGCTGCTTCATCACCAGGGGAATGATGGAGATGGTGTGGTCATTGGTGAAGAAAAGGGTGCTTCCATCCTTGGGCGCGGCCTTGAGCGCCTGCGCGGCCACCTGGCCGCCTGCGCCTGGCCGGTTTTCCACGATCACGGACCGGTGCAGTTCTTCCCTGAGCTTGTCGGCCAGATAGCGGGCCACGACATCGGTGCCGCCGCCCGGCGAGAATCCGACGAGCAGTTTGATGGGCTTCGTCCTGTTGCCTTCGCGCGCGAGCGCGATGGGGCTGGACAGGGCAAGGGTGGCGGCAAGTGCGCTTGCAAGAAGCGCGCAGGCGGCACGTCGCATGCAGGTGTTGCGGGCAGGTGTCATGGTCGGGTTCCTCTGTGTGCGGTGAATTCATTCCAGATCGAAGATGCGGCCAGCGTTCAGCCGCCCGGCGGGGTCAAGGGCGCGCTTGAGTGCGCGCATCAGCTCGATTTCCTGGGGGCTCCGGCTGATGGCCAGGTATGGCTTCTTCGAGATGCCGATACCGTGTTCTCCCGAGACGGAGCCGCCCAGCCGCCCTGCGGATCGATGCACCAGGTCTTCGATCTTCTGTTTCATCTGCGGCTGGTCCGCGGGATAGCCGGCGACCAGGTGCAGGTTTCCATCGCCGAGATGCCCATAGGTCTGCGTGCGGTGCAGGCCGTGCGCGCGCAGTTGCGAGTGGACGTCTTCGAGCCACGCAGGCATCGCGGTGATGGGCAGGCTGATGTCGAAGCCGGCGAATGGCGCTGCTGCGGCCGCGGCTTCGCCGGATGACTCCCGGATGCTCCACAGGCGCCGGGCGTCTTGTTCGGAGCGGGCGATCACCGCGTCCGAGCCGGCGGCGAGCTCAAGAAACTCACCCAGTACCTCGACGAACAACGGTTCGTCCGTCTCGGCATCCTGGCCCATGGCTTCGATGAGCACCAGATTGCCGCCAGGCTCAGCAAATGGTGTTCCTCCCACGCGCAGTTCCGTCGTCACCATGTCGTAGAAGTCGCGCCACATCGCTTCGAAACTTGTCAGGCGCGCGCCCAGCCGCTTTCTGCAGTGGGTCAGCAGGTCGACCATCTGGTCGAAGTTCTGCACGCTGACGATGGCGGTCTGGCGCGAGATCGGCTGAGGCTGCAGCGCGAACACCAGCCGCGTGATGACGCCCAGCGTTCCCTCGCTGCCGATGAACAGGTGCTTGAGGTCGTATCCGGCGTTGTCCTTGAGTGCCTTGCCAAGGTGGCTGATGACCTGCCCATCCGCAAGCACGGCTTCCAGGCCGATGATGGATTGGCGTGCCATGCCGTAGCGCAGGACCCGGTTGCCCCCGGCATTCGTTGCGGCGATGCCTCCCACATGGCAGGAGCCCTTGCTGCCTATATCGATGGGAAGCAGCAGGCCGCGTGCGGCCGCGGCTTCCTGGGCCTCCTGCAGCTTCACGCCGGCCTGGACAGTCATGGTCTGGCTGGCCACATCGATGTCCTCGATGGCGTTCAGCCGGTCCAGCGACAGGATGATCTCTCCGGGCCGGGCCAATGCTCCATCCACGAGGCCGGTCATTCCGCCTTGCACGGCGATCGGCAGCCCCAGCGCATGCGTGGCCCGCATGGCTGCCGCAAGGTGTTCCGGCGTGCGCGGGCGCAGTACGGCAAGCGGAGCGGCGCCGCGCTTGCCACGCCAGTCGGTGCCGGCGTATGCCGGTATGGCATCTTCGATGGCCAGCAGCGACGCATCGGATAGCGGCGCCAGCGCGGCGGCCAGGGATGTCAGTCGCTGGTCTGTTCTGGCAGTGGTTGAGGAGGCGTTGCTTGCAAATGGCATGGCGGTGTTTCCTGGTGGAGGGTGTTGTCGCGGCGCTTGCGCCAGGCGTTGGCGGGCTCAGGGGGCGATGGCCGCATAGACCACCATTTCCACGCGCATGCCTGGCGCAACCAGGCCTCGCACGGCGACGCTGGAGCGGTTGGGGTAGGGTGCTTCGAAGAACTCGCGGTAGACGCGGTCGATGGCAGGCATGTCTCGCTCATCCGTCATGTAGATCAGCACCTGGGCCACATCGCTCATCCTGCCCCCGGCCGCCGCGACGGCCCGGCGGACGTTTTCCAGCGTCAGGCGGGCCTGCTGCTCGATGGGGCCGGTGTCGAGCGTGCCGTCGCTGCGCACCGGGCCGTGCGTGGTGAACAGCAGGCCACCGGCTTTCACTGCCCAGGAGAAGGGCTGGCCGATGGAAGGCAGGCCGATATCGACTATGTGCTTCATGGTGCGGATGCCTCCAGGATGCTTGCCAGGCGCTGGTACCAGGAGGCCTGGGGTGCGCTCAAGGCGGTATGGGTGGAAAAGTGGTCCTGTCCCGCTTCGATGGAGAGCGAGCACGGAGCGCCGACCTGCGACAGCCTGTGCGCAAGCTCCTGGTTGGTGCGCTGCACACGCTCGCTGTCCCGCTCGCCGTAGCTCAGGTGCATGGGAACGGTGCTGCCCATGCTCCAGTGGACCGGGCTCATGACCACATCGTCGCCGGGCTCGCTCAGCACCATGGTGTAGACACGCTGCTCCAGGCTGCCTTCCTCTGGGGCCGGATAGTGCAGGTCCATGATGCCGCTGATGGGCAGGCAGGCACGGATGGCGCCAGCCGGGATGCCTGCCTGCCGGATGTCGGCATGCCGCAGGGCGACCAGGGCCGCAAGATGGCCGCCGGCGGAGTGCCCAGCGAGGTGGAGGCGATGGACGCAGCCGCCGAAGGACGGTGCGTTGTCGAACACATGGCGCAGCGCGGCAAGCCCGTCTTCGTAGGCCGCAGGCAGCCTGTCCCGTGGCGCAAGCCGGTAGGAGGGGGCGATCAGGATGCAGCCCAGCTCCGCCACCAGCGGCGCCATGAAGCTGACGTAGCCGCGGTAGCCGTTGGTCCAGCCACCGCCATGCCAGAAGACCAGAACTGGTGCGTCCTGGGCATTTTTCGGACCGAAAACGTCGTAGCGGTGCAGCGGATGCCGGCCGTAGGGGACGCCAAGGCGCACGTCGAGTCCGTCGGTCGGCAGTTCCCGGGCCAGGGCCATGACCTGGCGCGCATAGGCCTCGGCCTGGGGAAAGGGCAATGGCATCTGGTGATCGGGGTCTGCCAGCAGCCACTGTGCATCGGTCGGACGGCCGTTGCCCGCAAGGTGTTGAGCCTGCATGGATTCAATTTTCATTGGCGATACAGAAGGGGGCGAAGTGCTCGATGGAGTCGGCGAGCGCATGGATGGGTTGCCATGCCAGCTCGCGCGCCGCAGCGGATATATCCGACGCGGCACGGCGCACGTGTGTAAAGCCGGCAAAGCCGCCTTGCGGCGCGACCCGCATGTCCACCCGCAGGGCGGGGTGGCAGCGGTGCACGCCGGCCACGAAGTCCTCGAAGCCGTGCAGCCGGCCCAGGCCGATGTGGTAGATGCCCTGCGCCGGATCTTCGGCATCCAGGGCCGCGACGTTGGCATGCGCGCAGTCGCGCGCGTCGATGAATTCCTCCCCTCCCTGCCAGACGAGGTAGGGGTCGTCGATGACGGAGACCTCGCCCCGGGCGGCGGGCCCGGCCAGCGATGAGAGCACGCGCGCCGGCACCGATGTGCCGGGGCCGCTCCAGGCACTGATCACTGCGGCATAACGCAGCGATATGGTGTCGACGCCATACAGGTCGCGGTACAGCAGCGCCAGATGTTCCGCCGCCACCTTGGTGGCCGCGTAGATGGAGCCCGGGCGATGGCGGATCGATTTCAGGCTGAAGTCCTCTGGCAGGCTGTCGCCTTCGAAGTCGCCGAACACGGGGTAGCCGACGGTCGTGGAGCTGGCGATGACGACCCTCTCCAGCCGGTGCTGCCGGGCGATTTCGAGCAGGTGGGCCGTGCCCATGACATTGACTTCCACGCCCTTGACCGGGTCCTGGCGGATGGCGGTGGACAGCAGGGCCGCAGTGTGGACGATACGGCGTACGCCGTGGCTTTCGACAAGCCGGGTCAGCCGGGCGAAATCCGTGACGTCGGCGACTTCGATGCGGACCCGGGGATCGTCGACGATGGTGGCGATGGCCGCGAGGGCCGGAGCCACGTCGGCCAGGAGCACGGATTCTCCGCGCTGCGCCAGCAGACGGGCCGTGTGGCAGCCGATCACGCCGGCGCCGGTAACAAGTGTTGTCATGGTGTTCCTCAGTTGGCCTGGATGCCGAACTCCTTGACGATCTGCCGGTAGCGCCGGTAGTCGTTCTGCACCACCTGGCCCAGCACGGCTGCATCGCCGCCAACGGGCGCCAGGGCAATCGTCTCCATGCGCGCTCTCACATCGGGCATCTTGAGGATCGCATCGCAGTGCTGGTTGAGCAGCCTGACCAGATCCGGTGGCATGCCCTTGGGGCCCATCAGTGCCTGCCAGGCGCCGACCTCGGCGCCCGCATAGCCCAGCTCGGCAAGCGTGGGCACCTGGGGCAGGAAGGGTGAACGCTTCGCGTCCGCGACCGCAAGCGGCACCAGCTTGCCGGCCTTGATGTACTGGGCCACTGGCCCCAGGGTGGTGTACATCATGGGCAGTTGGCCGCCCACGAGGTCTGCCACGGCGGGCACGCTGCCGCGGTAGGGAACCTGGGTGATCTTCACGCCGGTGGCCTTGTCGAACAGCTCGCCCAGGATGTGCATGGGCGAGCCGTTGCCGGGGCTGGCATACGAGGTGATCTTGCCGGTCTTCACGCTGGCAAGCAGCTCCTTCACGGAGGAGACGCCCGAAGCTGCCGTGGCCACGACGAACAGCGACTGGCTGCCCAACTGCGAGATGGCGGTGAGGTCGCGCACCGGGTCCACCTGGGCGCCCGCCACGCCCTTGAGCACGTGGGGCGTGATCGTGATGGTGTTCGGCGCCAGCAGCAGGGTATAGCCGTCGGGGACTGCCTTCGAGACATAGGCGGTGCCGATGGTGCCAGCCGCGCCGGTGCGGTTCTCTACAATCACCGGCTGGCCAAGTCGGGCACCCAGCTTTTCTCCGATCAGGCGGGCCAGCACGTCGGTGTCGCCGCCAGCGGGATAGGCCACCACCAGGGTGATGGGCTTGTGCGGGTAGCGGTCGGCCGCGTGTGATGGCGCGGTGCCAGACAGAAGGCCGAGGGCCGTGGTGCATGCGGCCGCGATGAAGGCGCGCCGGCGATGGTGGTTCATGGTGGGTATTCCTATGGTGATTGCAATGCCGGGGTACGAAGCTGGCCTAGAAGGCGTGCCGGATTCCGAAGTTGAAGGCGCGGGAGCCCAGGCCCTGCTCCGTGGCGTTGCCCACGCGGTAGAAGCCTGTTTTTGACGTTGCGGGGGCGTTGTTGTCTATCCGTGCGATCGAGGTGTAGAGCGTGGTGCGCTTCGACAGAAAGTACATGTAGCCGACGGCCCATTGGCTGGCGTCGAAATTGGCGGTCGTGCGGTCGTCCTTGCGGATGTACGAGGCCATGAATTTGCCCGGCCCATAGGGCACGCTGATGCCGAGCAGCATGTCGCGTGAATCCTGGTTCACGATGCCGAAGACGGCCGAGCCCTTGTTCACCACATAGTTGAAGTGGGCCATGGCGAATCCGAAGTCATAGGTCGCGCCGAGAAAGGTCAGCCGGCTGGCCTTGCCGGTCGCATCGTTGACGCTGTGGTAGCCCAGCTTGGCATAGGCAGGGCCTGCCACATAGCCTAGGGCGCCTCCGTACTGCCGCTTGGCGCCGGAGTCGCCGGCGACTTCGCCAAACCCGTAGACCGCGTCGGCCATCAGGCCGTTGGCTGCCTTGTAGGTATAGCGCAGCGTATTGTCCATGCGGTTGTTGCCGCCCGCGCCGCCTGCGCTGATGAGGTTGGCGGAGTCGCCCGCCAGACCCGTGACGAATGGGTCGGTCTCGGTCTGGATCAACGCCACGGGCGTGTACTGGCGACCCAGCGTGATGGAGCCGAAGTTGCCATGGATGCCGACTGTGGCTTGGCGGCCGAATGCCAGGCCGCCCTGGGCCAAGCCGCCTGTATCGGCGAGCAGGCCCATTTCAAGCGCGTAGAACGCCGACAGCCCGCCTCCCAGGTCTTCATTGCCTCTGAAACCCAGCCGGGAGCCCGAGGCGACGCCGCTGGTCAGCCTGCTGGCGCTGGTGCCATTCGGGCCGCCGCTCTCGCGGACAAAGCCGAGATCGACGACTCCGTAAACCGTGGAGCTGCTTTGAGCCATACTGGGCGCGCTGGGAATCAAGGCCAGGCCGGCGGTGAGCGACGCCACGAATACATGCGACAGCAGTGGGAACATCTTGTTCTGCTGTGTCTTGGGTGGGGCTGGATAATGGAGATTCATATTTCATGAAATATTTTTAATTTCATGAAATTTAAGGTGTTTAATGAAATCTAATATAAGGACAAGCTCTCGTACATCTATGCAGGAAAATGCAGTAGCAGATGAAAAAAGCGACGCCGGCTCAAGGACGGAGCGCGCCTACCAGCGCCTGAGAACGGAGATTCTTCGCGGGGAGTTGGCACCTGGGCAGCGCCTGAGGGCTGCAGACCTAGATGAGCGGTTTGGCCTGGGGCTGACGCCTATCCGCGAGGCGCTCGTGCGTCTGGGTACTGAAGGGCTGGTGTTGGCGGAGTCAAACCGCGGTGCCCGGGTGCGGGGGATTTCATCGCAGGAGTTCGCCGACCTGATGAAGACCCGCCGCGACATCGAGCGCCTGTGCCTGGTCGAGTCCATTCGACGTGGCGATGCCCGATGGGAGGCCGAGGTGATAGCGTCGCTCCACATGCTGGCGCATGTGCCGCTGCCTGATCTCGGCGGCTCCGCAGCGATGTCTTCCGAGTGGGAGTCGCAGCACCGGCGCTTTCATGAGGCGCTGGTGGGCGCCTGCGGCTCCGAATGGCTGCTGCAGTTCTGGAACCAACTGGTCGATCACTCGGAGCGCTATCGCAAGATACGACTACATGGGCCGTTGGTTGCGCGCAATGTCCAGGCCGAGCACCAGGCCTTGCTCGATGCGGCATTGCGCCGCGATGCAGACGCTCTAGTCGCATTGATGGAGCAGCACTTGCTTGGTACCGAGCAGGCGGTCAATACCGCTATGGGGTGGTAGTTGTGAGACCGGCATCGTTCGCCGTGTGTGGCAGGTCAGTGAGAATGGGTGTGCATGCCATAGCGAAGCTGATGCCTATCTCTGCGGAACTTCGAACAGATTGAGGAGTTCGTGGAAGTGGTCAAGGGGGCCATCTACGCTGGCAGGGCTCTGTAAGCTTCAGGATGCTGAAGCTTGGCGCAGCCGCTGCAGCGCCGCCTGGGTCTCGGCATCTGCCGGGAAGAAGGATTCGACGGCCAGCTCCTGCAGCGTCACGTCCACGGGCGTGCCGAAGATGGTGATGGTGCTGATGAAGCTCAGTGTGCCCAGATCGGTGTGCAATTCAAAGGGCACGGCGATGGGGCTGGGCGGCGGGGAGTCCTTGTCTTCGGCGAACGGGTAGGCTGCGATTTCGTCATGAAGCGCCTGCAGCTCGTTGTCTGCCGTGGCGGCGATCTGCTGCTGCAGGCGGTGCAGCAAATGGGCACGCCACTGCGCGGAGTTGGCCAGGCGTGGGCCCAGTCCCTCGGGGTGCAGGCTCAGGCGCAGCACATTCACGGGGGGCTCCAGCAGCCAGGGCGCCACACCGTCCAGCAGCAGCGGCACGATGGCATTGGCCGCCACCAGGTTCCAGTGTCTATCCACGGCCAGGGCCGGGCTGGGCTCGTGGCCCTTGAGTACCAGCTCCACGGCTTGGCGCGCGGCGGCCAGATCGGGGTGGTCCAGGGGACGGGCCTGGTACATGGGGGCAAAGCCCGCAGCCACCAGCAATGCATTGCGCTCGCGCAGCGGCACCGACAGGCGCTCGGCCAGCCGCAACACCATCTCGCGGCTGGGCTGGGCGCGGCCTGTTTCCACATAGCTCAGGTGACGCGTCGAGATCTCGGCCTCCAGCGCCAGCCCCTGCTGGCTCAGCCGGCGATGCTGGCGCCAGTGGCGCAGGTGCTCGCCGAACGGCGCGCGTGCGCCGGGCGGCATATGAGCGGCATGAAAAGAAGAGGGGGCGGTGCTGGAGTTCATGCCCGCATCGTAGTGGCAGGCCGGGCAGCAGGCCATGACCTGCGAGGTTATCGACGCTGTGCGAGCGGATGGCAATCATGGGCCTCAGCAGCCGGCACAGGGCCGGCCGCAAGACCTTCGTCATAGAACAGGAGTTTTCCATGTCCATTTTTGCTTCTCCCCGGTTTCTGCGTCTTGTGATGTGGGCCGATGCGGCCTCCTGCGCCGCCACGGGCGCGCTGCAACTGGCCCTGCAGCGGCCGCTGGCCGATCTGACGGGTCTGCCGCCTTTCCTGCTGACGGCAACAGGTCTTTTCTTGCTGGCCTATGCATCGGCCGCAGCCTGGATGGCGCGTCGCGAGCCCCTGCCGCGCACGCTGATCGGTCTCGTGGCGGTTGGCAATCTGGGCTGGGCGCTGGGCTGCGCGGTCCTGGTGTTTGGCTCCGGGCTGGCGCTCAGTGCCTGGGGTCTGGCCTGGGTGGCGGCACAGGCCGTCGTGGTGCTGGTCCTGGCCGATCTGCAGTGGGCAGGGCTGCGTGCCACGCGCCATGCGGCCAGGCAGGAGGCTCAGCTCGCGCTTTGAGTGATGCAAAAAAGGGATAGCGGCTAGCGCCTGTCATTCATTGAAAGCAGGCTGATTCACTGCTGACAACATGGGTTGGAAGGCGCTATAAGCTATGCTTTTTGTTATATCCGCCATGCGCCGGGGCGGATAAGCGGGCCGGGGGAGGCAGAGATAATTCCGTACCGCTTAAAATTCACGGTTGCGCCGCGCTGGCGCACTCTTCGCAACCATGGGTTCCCTCGCCCCCATCGACCAAAAAGGACTGTCATGACATCCGCTCATGCCGTGCAGACGCAAGCGTCGCGCGTGCCGTTTTACCTCTCCGTTCTCGTGGCGTTCCATATCGCCCTGGTCATCGCCAGCAACTACCTGGTGCAACTGCCCATCACGCTGCTGGGCTTTCACAGCACCTGGGGCGCCTTCAGCTTTCCGTTCATCTTTCTGGCCACCGATCTGACCGTGCGCCTGATCGGCAAGACCGCGGCGCGACGCGTCATCATGCGTGCCATGCTGCCCGCGCTCGTGGTGTCCTATGTGGTGGGCGTGCTGTTCCACGAGGGCCGCTTCAATGGCTGGGAAGCACTGCAAAGCTTCAACGGCTTTGTGTTCCGCATTGCACTGGCCAGTTTTGCCGCCTATGTGCTGGGCCAGTTGCTGGATATTCAGGTCTTCGACCGCATCCGCCAGAAAAGCCATTCCTGGTGGCTGGCTCCGGCGGCTGCGTCAGTGTTCGGCCAGGTGCTGGACACGGCAGCCTTTTTCTCGATCGCCTTCTGGCATAGCTCCGATGCCTTCATGGCGGCCAACTGGGTGGAAATCGCCATGGTCGACTATGTCATCAAGCTGGGTGTGAGTCTGCTGCTGTTTGTTCCCGCCTATGGCGTGGTGCTGGCGGCCATTGTGCGCAGCATGAAGGTGCAGGTCGCGCCTGCAGCGGCGATGCGCTGAGGATGCGGCGTGCAGGGCAGGCCCGGGTTCAGGGGCCTGTTCGACATGTGCATCGGCATTGCCATGTCCTGCTGGCAGCTGCAGCTTGTGCCTGGTTGGAGACGAAGAGCGGCAGTCCCGGATGACATCCGGTGATGACCGAGTTGCCCGGGGGCGCTGACTTGTCGTTTCTCAACGAGTCAATGGGATGCTACAAGGGCGTGAATTCTGGTGGAGCCCCATTCCAGAAGATGGGGTCGGGCGAGCCTTGCAAGATCGACAATCCGGCACAAGGCCGCTCTGCCGCCACTGGTGATGACTATGGTTTCTGAACTCGTCTCGAGTCCATGAAAAAGGCCGTCTTTCAAGGACGGCCTCGGTATTTCTCCGCGCTGCGTTGCAGGGGCTCAGGTCTGGCTTTGCAGATAGTTCTGCAGTCCGACCTTGTCGATCAGTCCCAGCTGCTTTTCCAGCCAGTAGGCGTGGTCTTCCTCGGTATCGTGCAACTGGGCCAGCAGGATGTCGCGGCTCACATAGTCGCGGTGCTGCTCGCACAGCGCCACGCCTTGCTGCAGGCCGGCACGGACTTCGTATTCGGTATCCAGGTCCTTGCGCAACATCTCGGGAACGGTCTCACCGGGCGTGAATTCCTTGGGGCGCATGTCGGGGCGGCCGCCCAGCATCAGAATGCGGCGCAGCAGTGCGTCGGCGTGCTGGGTTTCTTCCTGCATCTCGTGGTCCAGGCGCGTGAAGAGCTTGGCGAACCCCTGGTCTTCATAGATGCGCGAGTGGGCGAAATACTGGTCGCGCGCCGCGAGCTCGCCGCGAAGCAGGTCCTTGAGGTAGTCGACGACTTCGGGATGGCCTTGCATAGTTGTTGTTCTCGGTGAGTTTTCGAAGCCTGAAGTATCCCGCGACTGGCTTCGGGAATCAAAGGCAGCTATCAATTCCCGAGCGCACGCGCTCTGGATGCGGGCTGTAAGCAGATGCATTCGCATTGCTTGGTGCGTATCGAGGCTGATCGGGTTCGTTCGATTCCTCGCAAGGGATGGTGATAACACCCAGCACGTTTGGTCAGCATGGACCGATCAACGGTAAAGCAGGGACAGCACTTGGCGCACTTGGCACGCCTCCGCAGAGGCTAGCCCTGCCCACAGGGCAGGGATGCAGGGCCGCACGAGTTGGAACTGGCTGCGATGATGCCTCGAAAATCGAGTGCCCAGCTCGCCTTCCTCAATCGCCTGGGGTTCTCGGATCGTACAGTCAGGCCGAGACTGCTTCATTGCAAGGGAAACGCTCGGCCCAGTGACGAGCCAAATCAATACGGCGGCACACCCACACGTTGTCGTGCTTCTGGATGTGGTCGAGGAAGCGCTGCAGCGCTGTAATCCGGCCGGGACGGCCCAGCAGTCGGCAGTGCATGCCG
>NZ_JBCPWN010000059.1:0-1459 GCF_039581415.1 Comamonas sp. F1-6 | reverse complement strand
GGCATTCATCGCGCCGGAAAAAGTGGCATTGCCGCCGCCTGGGGTCTGCACACCCGCTCAAGGGCTTGTCGCGCTCTTCGCCATCAAGCGCATCACCGAGGACGATGTGCTGGCGGCAATCGCTCACATCCCCGACGAGGTACAGCGCTACACCGTAAAAATCGGCTACCAGCGCGCGACCACTTGGGAGCGAGGCAGCCCGGCCATGCAAACCATGGCCCAACTGCTGCAGCTCTCAGAAGCAGACCTAGACGAGCTGTTTACCTACGCTGCGGGCGTGGCGGTGTAGCGAAATCAGGCCCAGGGTGCGGGCCAGTTACGTGCAAGTCACCGCCACAACGGGCCACGCTGGCTCATTCGGGTACCGGGCGCAACCATAGGGGACCAGCAACCCACCCCCTATGCAAAGCCCATGTCTCAAACGACAAATCCCAACATCGTGACGCTGACCGTCACGCAAGAAGCCGCCCATTTCATTCTCGATTGCGTGGCTGATCGTCCATTCAAGCAAGTGGCACCACTGCTGGCCGAGCTGCAGGCTCAGGTGCAAGTCCAGGCCAATACCCAAGGCGCAGAGACTGTTGAACAGCCTGCCAGCGCGAGCGCCGATCAAGCCGCCGCCGAAGACCAGGACAAGCCCAAGCCCAAGCGCGGCAAGGGTCAAGCCACGGCTGCCGACTCTGAGGCGGCCTGAGCGCCATCACTCCCTTCCATCCCCTCATTCAAAGGAAGCCACATGGCTGCAACTGAATATCACCATGGCGTCCGTGTCATCGAGACTACGGGCGCAGGCGCGGCTATCCGCGTTGTTTCCACTGCCGTCATTGGTCTGGTGGCCACCGCCCCGGATGCCGATGACGAAGCATTCCCCATCAACACCCCTGTGCTGCTCACCAACCCGGCAGGCGGCATTGGCAAGGCTGGCAAGGGCGGCACCCTGGCCAAAGCGCTGACGGCCATCAGCGGCCAATCGCGCGCCCTGACCATCGTGGTGCGTGTGGAAGAAGGCGCCGACATTGCAGCCACTACCACCAACGTCATCGGCACCGTGACCGCCACCGGCCAGCGCACAGGCATCCAGGCACTGCTGGCGGCGGAATCCGAGCTGGGCGTAAAGCCCCGCATCATCGGCGCCCCCGATCTGGACACCAAGGCCGTGGCCAATGCGCTGGCCAGCGCTGCGCAGTCACTGCGCGCCTTCGCCTATGTGGCGGCACGCGATGCCACGGGCGGCTATGCCAAGACCAAGGAAGAAGCCACCACCTACCGCGAGGAATTCGGCCAGCGTGAAGTCATGGTGTTGTGGCCCAACTTCATGGCTTGGGACAGCACAGGTGGCGCCGAGGGCACAGGCGCTGCCGTCACCCTTGCCGCGCCCGCCTATGCCCTGGGTCTGCGCGCCAAGCTGGACCAGGAAGTGGGCTGGCACAAGAACATCAGCAATGCCGTCATCAACGGC
>NZ_JBCPWN010000057.1:0-1961 GCF_039581415.1 Comamonas sp. F1-6 | reverse complement strand
CACGTCCTGCACGAATGCGGCGCTGGCCTGCTCGCCGTCCTGGCCGGTCATGGTGAAAACCAGCTCAAAGGTGTGCGGCGTGCCTTTGGGCGTGGTCTGCCACCATTCCCGGATGCTGATGGCACCGCCGAAGCTGGCCACGGTGTCGCGCACGCTCTTGAGGGTGCCGCGTTGCCGCTGGACCTGAATGGCATTGCGCACCAGCGCCCGTTTGATGGCTTCTGGCCACTCGCTGCGCCATGCCTCCACGCCCATGCTCCAAGCGAGCCAGGGCAGAAGCTCCAGCGGGCAGGTGTCGGGGTTCCAGAGCGCGCGGTGCGGTTGGTCGATAGCGTCAAAGTGCTTGACCATGACCGACTCGGCGGCCCGGTCCAGCGGCGTGGCATTGGGTGGGAGCAGTGAATCAGCCAACGATGCCCCCGTGCGTCACGTTGATGGCGGTACACCAGCTGGCCTGGGTTTCACCCACGGCAACATCGGCTGCAGGGCTGGTCAGCTCTACCCGGTCCACGCCCTCGATGTGCATGGCGGCATAGATGCCTGACAGGGTTGGGCGCCGTCCAATGCGGTGCATGGATTCGGCATAGGCTGCAATGCGCTGCTGTGCAGTGGTCAGGACGCTGGACGAATCCGGTCCCGGCAAGGTGTAAATCTTGCCGGTGATCTGGTAATTGACGATGCCTGCAGCCTGGACGATCACCTCATCTGTGAGCGGGCGAATGTCATCGGCATTGACAGCGGCTGCCACGGTATCGAGCAGCGCTTGGCTTGGCACGCCGTTGCCCACACGGGAGAGCACGGAAACCACGACACGGCCCGGCGTGGGGCTGGTGGCTGCTGCGTCCAGGACTTGACCGTCTGCGGTCTTGGCATGGAAGACATAGGCACCCACAGGCCCGGCCACGCTGTAGCCGCGTGGTGCCAGCTGGATGCGAGCGCGGAATGTGTCATCGTCTTCCAGCACCGCCGCAATGGGGGGGATGGCTGCCGGATTGGCCGGGGTGATGACCAAGCGCACGACGCCAAAGAAGGCGCCGAGCTGGTCAAGGTCGCCTTTGCGTGCATAGGCCAGCATGACGGCGTGGGCGCTGTCGTTGCGGTCGCTGCGCTCGACAACCAGTAGATACGCCAAGCGTTCCAGCCACTTGGTCAGCGGCTCGGACTCCAGGGCCAGGGTGTCGGTGACATCTGGGCGCAGGTCTGCAGGCATAGCCGCCACTAGATCGGCCTTGAGGGCGGAAAGGATGGTTTCAAACTCCGGCACCACGACCACATCGGGCGCCGGCAGCTTGCTCATATCAATGATCTGGGCATTGCTCATGTGCCTACCCCCGGCTGAATGCTGATGCTCTGGCGGCGCGTGGATGCCTGCCCTCGGTCTTTGCGTTCGATCTGCATCACGGCGCGGCCACTGGCATCAAAAGCCAGCGCAGCACGGGTCAGGCGGGTGCGAGGCTCATGTTTCATGATGGCCTGGGCTGTGGCCGCCTGCAGCCGCAAGATATTGGCGTCTGTCATAGGCTGGTCAATGAGCTGGGGGATGAAACTGCCGTATCCCCGGCGCATGAGGCGCGAGCCGATGGGGGTGGTCAGAATGTCCGTAATGGACTGGCTGATGTGGGCCGAATAGTCCAGGCGGCGGCCCGTTTTGACGTTCATCATGCTGAGCCTCCACCGGGCTGGCTGGTTCTGCCATTGCCGTTTTGGACGTTGCCGTGGTCGTGGCCGGTCAGGCTGATGCCGTTTGCAATTACGTCCTGAGTTGTGCGCAGCGTGCCCTGGATTTCCGCCGCACCGTTGGCACCCTCGGCAGTCCCGCTGCCGCGCATGCCGCCTTGGTAAGTCAAAGAGCCTTTGACGAGGCAGTGGCCTGTCATCGTGACCTGGGGGCTGTCGATGGTGACGCTATCCGGCGCCACCAGCTTGGCCGTGCCACCGCCCGGCAGTGTGGCCACCAGAGA
>NZ_JBCPWN010000056.1:0-1967 GCF_039581415.1 Comamonas sp. F1-6 | reverse complement strand
AACGTCCTGCACGAATGCGGCACTGGCCTGCTCGCCGTCCTGGCCGGTCATGGTGAAAACCAGTTCAAAGGTGTGCGGCGAGCCTTTGGGCACGGTCTGCCACCATTCCCGGATGCTGATGGCACCGCCGAAGCTGGCCACGGTGTCGCGCACGCTCTTGAGGGTGCCGCGTTGCCGCTGGATCTGAATGGCATTGCGGACCAGCGCCCGTTTGATGGCCTCTGGCCACTCGCTGCGCCATGCCTCCACGCCCATGGTCCAAGCGAGCCAGGGCAGAAGCTCCAGCGGGCAGGTATCGGGGTTCCAGAGCGCGCGGTGCGGTTGGTCGATGGCGTCCAGGTGCTTGACCATGACCGACTCGGCGGCTCGGTCCAGCGGCGTGGCATTGGGGGGGAGCAGTGAATCAGCCAACGATGCCCCCGTGTGTCACGTTGATGGCGGTACACCAGCTTGCCTGCGTTTCACCGACGATCACATCCGCAGTCGGGCTGGTCAGCTCCACACGGTCCACGCCCTCGATATGCAGGGCGGCATAGATGCCGGACAGGGTGGGGCGCCGGCCGATGCGGTGCATGGATTCGGCATAGGCTGCTACGCGCTGATGAGCGGTGGTCAGGACGCTGGACGAGTCCGGCCCCGGCAAGGTGTAAATCTTGGCGGCAATCTGGTAGTTGACGATGGTGGCCGCCTGGACGATCACCTCATCCGTGAGCGGTCGGATGTCGTCTGCATTGACGGCGGCCGACACGGCATTGAGCAGGGCTTGGCTGGGCACGCCGCTGCCCACACGGGAGAGCACGGAAACCACGACACGGCCCGGCGTTGGGCTGGTGGCCGCTGCGTCCAGGACTTGACCGTCTGCGGTTTTGGCATGGAAGACATAGGCGCCCACAGGCCCGGCTACGCTGTAGCCGCGTGGAGCCAACTGAATGCGGGCACGGAATGTGTCGTCATCCTCATAGACAGCAGCCATGGGGGGAATGGCGGCTGGCTGGGCAGGAACGATGACAAGGCGCACGACGCCAAAGATGGCGCCCAACTGGTCCAGGTCGCTGCCGCGCGAATAGGCCAGCATCACGGCGTGGGCGCTGTCGTTTCTGTCGCTGCGCTCTACTATCAGCTGATAGGCCAAGCGCTCCAGCAACTTGGTCAATGGCTCGGACTCCAGAGCAAGGGTGTCGCTGACGGCTGCGCGCAACTCTGCAGGCATAGCCGCTACGAAGTCAGCCTTGAGCACGGAAAGAATGGTTTCAAACTCCGGCACCACTACCACGGCGGGCGCCGGCAGCTTGCTCATGTCAATGATTTGGGCATTGCTCATGTGTGGGCACCTTGAGCGGGTTGAATGCTCACGGTTTGGCTGCGTGTGGATGCCTGCCCACGGTCCTGGCGCTCCAGCTGCAACACTGCTCGGCCGCTGGCGTCAAAGCCGAGAAATGCACGGCGCAGGCGCGTGCGGGGCTCGTGTTTCATGATTGCCTGCGCGGTGGCCGCCTGCAGCCGCAGGATGTTGGCGGGCGTCATGGGCTGGTCGATAAGTTGCGGGATGAAGCTGCCGTAGCCCCGGCGCATGACGCGCGAGCCGATGGGCGTGGTGAGAATGTCCGTAATGGACTGGCTGATGTGCGCCGCGTAGTCGATGCTGCGGCCGGTGCTGACGTTCATCATGCTGTGCCCCCGATAGGTCCGCCGCTGTTGCCGCTGCCCGGATACACACCGCCATGGGGGTGGGTGCGCAGGCTTACGCCGCTGGCAATCACATCCTGCGTCGTGCGCAGCGTGCCCTGGATTTCTGCCGCACCGTTGGCACCCTCGGCAGTCCCGCTGCCACGCATGCCGCCCTGATAAGTCAAAGAGCCTTTGACGAGGCAGTGGCCCGTCATCGTTACCTGGGGGCTGTCGATGGTGACGCTATCCGGCGCCACCAGCTTGGCCGTGCCACCGCCCGGCAGTGTGGCCACCAGAGC
>NZ_JBCPWN010000055.1:0-2061 GCF_039581415.1 Comamonas sp. F1-6 | reverse complement strand
TGGTCAGAAGACTGCCGCAGCTCAGTTGCAGCGGGCGCTGAATGTGCTCAACCGCCAGCAGGCCGACTATGACGACCTGGAAGATGATGGCCGAATCGGAACAATCACCCTAGCCGCCCTGCGTGCCTTCCTGAAAAAGCGCGGGCGTGAAGGCGGCGGCGTGCTCTTTGGCATGGTCGTTGCACGCCAGTCCGTGTACCTGCAGGAGCTGGCCGAGCGCCGGCCCAAGGATGAGGCCTTTCAATACGGCTGGCAGCTCAATCGTGCCCTGGGTGAATTCCTGGGCGGCAAACCATTCCTGCCAGCATGACGCCCGCCAGCATCATCGCCACCCTCACCCGGCTGGTCGTCCCCATCGCCGTGCTGCTCCTGCTCTACGCCGTGGACCAGCGCGCGGAGGAACGGGGCATGCAAAAAGCCCAGGCCCAGCACAGCGCCGCCGCTGTCCAGCGCCTGGAGTTCTCCATCGAGCGCAGCGGCCAACTGGCCGGGCAGCTCGGCCAGCTTCTGGACCGCAACCAACTGGACAAAGCCAATGCTCAAAAAGCCTTTGAACGCCTTGATGCTGACCTGCGCAGCGGCGCTCTGCGCCTGTCAATCCGCACCACCACCCAGACCGGAGGCAATCACAGTGCCACCGCTGGGCCTGTCCAAGCGAGAGCCGACATTGACCCAGAGGATGCTGCGGCTCTTGTCCGCGTCACCGATGACGGCGACAACGCAATCCGCGACCTCAATACCTGCATCGACGGATACAACAAAGTAATGCGCCAAGCCAACGGAGGGCAGCCATGAAAAAACCGCAATCCCTGCGCAACTTCATTGCCGGTGCCATCCCTGAGCTGCAGATCGACCCGCAGCGGCTCAAAATGTTTGTGGAGTCCGGCAACATCGTTGCGCGCAGCGGCGAAACGCTTTCCTTTGAATACCGTTTCACCGTGCGCCTCATCGTGCTGGACTATGCGGGCAGCCTGGACCTGTTCGCCATCCCCATGCTGGCGTGGCTCAATACCTATCAGCCCGATCTGCTGCAGAACAAGGACAAGGCGGCCAAGGGGCTGCGCTTTGATGTAGAAGTCCTGGCCAACGACAAGGTGGACCTTGTGATCGAGGTGGACTTGACCGAGGCAGTCATCGTCCAGGAAGACCAGGACGAACAGGGCCGCCAGCGCCTGACCGCAGAGCACAAGGGAGAAATCTACAGTCCCAAGCCCTATGCAACCGGCGACTACAGCCTCTACCTGGGCGACAAGATCGGCGCAGAGTGGCACCAGACCAAAGGGATTGAATAATGGCCGATGCCCTGGAACAGCTCGCGCAGTGGGCCACGCCACTGCTGCAGCGCATGGAGCCTGCGGGCCGCAAGGCGGCCATGCTGGAGGTGGCCAACTACCTGCGCAAGAGCCAGGCTCAACGCATCGCTGACCAGCGCAACCCGGACGGCTCGACCTATGAGCCACGGCGCCCGCGTGAACAGTTGGCCAAGCGCCAGGGCGCCATTCGGGCGGAAATGTTCATGGGGCTGCGCAAGGCCCGCAACCTGCAGCGCAAAGCCACGGCTGACGCCGCAAGCGTGGCATTCAATCCCCGCGTTTCATACGTGGCCCGCGTCCATCACTATGGCCTGCGCGACAAGGTGGACCGCCGCGACCGCAGCAGCCCCGTGGTGAAGTATGCGAGCCGCGAGCTGCTGGGCTACACGCAGGAAGAAATCAAGGGAATCGAAGACATCCTGATGGAGCACGCGACACGGGGCTGACCCGGTTTGCGTACTCATCGCCGCCACAACGGCCACCGCTCGCGCGCCCGCGTGCTGCCCGGCACAGTCGGCGCATGAATTCCGATCCAGCCCTCGCCATTGGCGAAATGCAGCGCCTGCTGCACAACATGATCCGCGTGGGGACGATCCATTCCGTGGACCACGGCGGCCCAGGCAAGCCCGCGCTTGTGCGTGTCTCGCTGGGCGAGCTGGTCACGGACTGGCGCCCCTATCACGAGGCCCGCGCAGGCGGCACCACCACATGGAACCCGCCCACCGTGGGCGAACAGGCCACCGTGCTA
>NZ_JBCPWN010000054.1:0-2139 GCF_039581415.1 Comamonas sp. F1-6 | reverse complement strand
ACCAGCGTGTTGGGCTTGCCGGTGATGCTGCCCCAGGCGGGGGTGACGGTGACGTTACCGGCAGCCGTCAGCCGCCCCTGGGCATCGACGGTGAAGGTGGGCGCCGCCGTGGCGCTGCCGTAGCTGCCGGCAGTCACTGCCGTGTTGGCCAGGGCAATGGTGCGGTCTGCGGTGAGGTTGCCGCCACCACTCAGACCCGTGCCCGTGTTGATGGCGCGGGCAGCCAGGGCGCCGTCCGTGATGCCATAGCCCGCCAAGGTGGTGGGCTTGCCGGTGACGCTGCCCCAGGCTGGGGTGACGGTGACGCTACCGGCAGCCGTCAGCCGCCCCTGGGCATCGACCGTGAAGGTGGGGGCCGCAGTGGCGCTGCCGTAGCTGCCAGCGATCACTGCCGTGTTGGCCAGCGCAATGGTGCGATTGGCCGAGAGGTTGCCGCCGCCCGTCAGGCCGGTGCCTGTGGCAATAGTGCGCTCATCCGTCAGGCTCTTGCGCCATGCACTCCAGCCCGTGTTGTAGCGCGAGCGGGTCCACTGGTCGCCGTTGTTGTAGTGGGTATAGGTCTGGGTGCTGATGGATGCACCGTCCCCGATGACCAGCAGCGTGCCAGCGGCAGCCACCGGGTAATTGGTGCCGCCTGTGGCGTTGGCATTGGTGCTTTGCGTGTAGATGCCTCGGGCTGTCACCGTATTGAGGTCCACACCGTTGCCCAGGGCCGATGCCATGGTGACGAAAGCGCCGTCGCCCAGGTCTGCCACGCTCAGGCTGACTTGATGGGTGTGACTGGTGGCCGTGGCTGCATTGGTGGTGACGCCCGTCAGTGTGCTGGGGGTTCCCAAGGTCAGCGTGCGGTCTGCCGTGAGGTTGCCGCCGCCCGTCAGGCCATTGCCCGCCACGATGTTGCGCGCAGCGAGGGCGCCGTCCGTGATGCCGTAGCCTGCCAGCGTGGTGGGCTTGCCGGTGACGCTGCCCCAGGCTGGGGTGACGGTCACGGTGTCAGCCGCCGTCAGCCGCCCCTGGGCATCGACGGTGAAGGTGGGCGCATCCGTGGCGCTGCCATAGCTACCCGCCGTCACTGCCGTGTTGGCCATTGCAATGGTGCGGTTTGCGGTCAGATTGCCGCCGCCTGTCAGGCCTGTGCCCGTCGTGATGGTGCGAGCGGCTAGAGCCGCATCCGTGATGCCGTAGCCCGCTAGCGTGGTGGGCTTGCCGGTGACGCTGCCCCAGGCCGGGGTGACGGTGACGCTACCAGCTGCCGTCAGCCGCCCCTGGGCATCGACGGTGAAGGTGGGCGCCGCCGTGGCGCTGCCGTAGCTGCCCGCCGTCACTGCGGTGTTGGCCAGCGTAATGGTGCGATTGGTCGAGAGGTCGCCGCCGCCCGTGAGGCCTGTGCCTGCTGTGATGGTGCGAGCAGCCAGAGCCGCGTCCGTGATTCCGTAGCCCGCCAGGGTGGTGGGTTTGCCTGTGACATCGGCCCAGCCTGGGGTGACGGTGGCGCTACCGGCCTCCGTCAAGCGGCCCTGAGCATCGACCGTGAAGGTGGGCACCGTCGTGGCGCTGCCATAGCTGCCCGCCGTCACTGTGGTGTTGGCCAAGGCGATGGTGCGGTTTGCGGTGAGGTTTCCGCCACCCGTCAGGCCCGTGCCTGCTGTGATGGTGCGAGCGGCCAGAGCTGCGTCCGTGATGCCGTAGCCTGCCAGAGTTGTGGGCTTGCCGGTGACGCTGCCCCAGGCCGGGGTGATGGTGGCGCTACCTGCCGCCGTCAGCCGCCCCTGGGCATCGACGGTGAAAGTGGGAGTCTCCGTGGCGCTGCCGTAGCTGCCTGCAGTCACTGCCGTGTTGGCCAGGGTGATGGTGCGATTGGCGGCAAGGCTGCCACCGCCCGTAAGGCCCACGCCTGCCGTGATGACCGTGGCAGCCAAGGCCCGCGCATTGAACAGCGTCTTGACGCTGGCCGCCGTGAGTGCCCGCACGGCATCTGTCAGCCCATTGGCTTCGGTTTCGGTGGCCAGCTCCACCACGCCCTGGCGGTCAGTGGTCGCCGGTGGGTTGATGAAATTGGTTTCCCCAAACTGCAGCGTGCTGATGTTCACGGAGCCATCCAGCACGCGCAGATCCGTGGACAGCAGGAAGATGGACGCG
>NZ_JBCPWN010000053.1:0-2139 GCF_039581415.1 Comamonas sp. F1-6 | reverse complement strand
GCCAGCGTGGTGGGCTTGCCGGTGATGCTGCCCCAGGCGGGGGTGACGGTGACGTTACCGGCAGCCGTCAGCCGCCCCTGGGCATCGACGGTGAAGGTGGGCGCCGCCGTGGTGCTGCCATAGCTGCCAGCGGTCACTGCCGTGTTGGCCAGGGCAATGGTGCGGTTTGCGGTCAGGTTGCCGCCGCCCGTCAGGCCTGTGCCTGCGGTGATGGTGCGGGCGGCCAGGGCGCCGTCCGTGATGCCATAGCCCGCCAAGGTGGTGGGCTTGCCGGTGACGCTGCCCCAGGCCGGGGTGACGGTGACGCTACCGGCAGCCGTCAGCCGCCCCTGGGCATCGACGGTGAAGGTGGGCGCATCCGTGGCGCTGCCGTAGCTGCCAGCGGTCACTGCCGTGTTGGCCAGCGCAATGGTGCGATTGGCCGAGAGGTCGCCGCCGCCCGTCAGGCCGGTGCCTGTGGCTATGGTGCGCTCGTCTGTCAGGCTCTTGCGCCATGCACTCCAGCCTGTGTTGTAGCGCGAGCGGGTCCATTGGTCGCCGTTGTTGTAGTGGGTATAGGTCTGGGTGCTGATGGACGCACCATCCCCGATGACCAGCAGCGTGCCAGCGGCAGCCACCGGGTAATTGGTGCCGCCCGTGGCGTTGGCATTGGCGCTTTGCGTGTAGATGCCTCGGGCCGTCACAGTATTGAGGTCCACACCGTTGCCTAGGGCCGATGCCATGGTGACGAAAGCGCCGTCGCCCAGGTCTGCCACGCTCAGGCTGACCAGATGGGTGTGACTGGTGGCCGTAGCTGCATTGGTGGTGGCGCCCGTCAGCGTGCTGGGGGTTCCCAGGGTCAGCGTGCGGTCTGCAGTGAGGTTGCCGCCGCCCGTCAGGCCATTGCCTGCCACGATGTTGCGCGCAGCCAGGGCGCCGTCCGTGATGCCGTAGCCCGCCAAGGTGGTGGGCTTTCCGGTGACGCTGCCCCAGGCTGGGGTGACGGTCACGGTGCCAGCCGCCGTCAGCCGCCCCTGGGCATCGACGGTGAAGGTGGGCGCATCCGTGGCGCTGCCGTAGCTGCCCGCCGTCACTGCCGTGTTGGCCAGGGCAATGGTGCGGTTTGCGGTCAGATTTCCGCCACCCGTCAGGCCTGTGCCTGCCGTGATGGTGCGAGCGGCTAGAGCCGCATCCGTGATGCCATAGCCCGCCAGGGTGGTGGGCTTGCCGGTGACACTGCCCCAGGCCGGGGTGACCGTCACGCTGCCGGCAGCTGTCAGCCGCCCCTGGGCATCGACGGTGAAGGTGGGGGCCGCCGTGGCGCTGCCGTAGCTGCCCGCCGCCACTGTCGTGTTGGCCAGCGTAATGGTGCGATTGGCCGAGAGGTCGCCGCCGCCCGTGAGGCCTGTGCCTGCTGTGATGGTGCGAGCAGCCAGAGCCGCGTCCGTGATGCCGTAGCCCGCCAGGGTGGTGGGTTTGCCTGTGACATCGGCCCAGGCTGGGGTGACGGTGGCGCTACCGGCCGCCGTCAAGCGGCCCTGAGCATCGACCGTGAAGGTGGTCACCGTCGTGGCGCTGCCATAGCTGCCCGCCGTCACTGCGGTGTTGGCCAAGGCAATGGTGCGGTTTTCGGTGAGGTTGCCGCCACCCGTCAGGCCCGTGCCCGCCGTGATGGTGCGAGCTGCCAGAGCTGCGTCCGTGATGCCGTAGCCTGCCAAGGTGGTGGGCTTGCCGGTGACGCTGGCCCAGGCTGGGGTGACGGTGGCGCTACCCGCCGCCGTCAGCCGCCCCTGCGCATCGACGGTGAAGGTGGGCACCGCCGTAGCGCTGCCGTAGCTTCCCGCCACCACTGCCGTGTTGGCCAGGGTGATGGTGCGATTGGCGGCAAGGCTGCCACCGCCCGTAAGGCCCACTCCTGCCGTGATGACCGTGGCGGCCAAGGCCCGCGCGTTGAAAAGCGTCTTGACGCTGGCCGCCGTGAGCGCACGGACAGCATCTGCCAGCCCATTGGCTTCGGCTTCGGTGGCCAGCTCCACCACGCCCTGGCGGTCAGTGGTCGCCGGTGGGTTGATGAAATTGGTTTCCCCAAACTGCAGCGTGCTAATGTTCACGGAGCCGTCCAGCACGCGCAGATCGGTGGACAGCAGGAAGATGGACGCA
>NZ_JBCPWN010000052.1:0-2496 GCF_039581415.1 Comamonas sp. F1-6 | reverse complement strand
TGTTAATTTCCACGCATAACTGACCCGCCATTTCCATCTCAAACTGACCCACCCTTTGACTTGAGCCGCAAGGCTCAAGATGTGGATCAGGTTTTGTTTCTCTCCTTCTTCATGGGCGGTTGTTGGACTGCACTGCTGTGCTTGAAGCGGTAGCTGTCGTTGCCTGTTTCCAGAATATGGCAGTGATGGGTCAGGCGGTCCAGCAGGGCCGTGGTCATCTTGGCATCACCAAACACGCTGGCCCATTCGCTGAAGCTCAGGTTGGTGGTGATTACTACGCTGGTGCGTTCGTAAAGCGTCGAGAGCAGATGAAACAGTAGCGCACCGCCAGATGAGCTGAAGGGCAGATAGCCCAGCTCATCGAGAATCACCAGATCCGTATGCACCAGCCTGTGGGCGAGCTGTCCGGCTTTGCCTTGCACTTTCTCTTGCTCCAGCGCATTAACCAACTCAACAGTAGAGAAGAAGCGCACCCTTTGACGGTGGTGCTCAATGGCCTGAATACCCAGTGCTGTAGCAATGTGCGTCTTGCCCGTGCCAGGCCCACCGACAAGCACCACGTTGTTAGCCTTCTCGATGAACTCACAGCGATGAAGGCTGCGTACCAAGGCTTCATTGACCTCACTGTGTGCGAAGTCAAAGCCTGCCAGATCTCTGTAGACCGGGAACCTGGCGACCTTGAGTTGATAGGCAATGGAGCGCACTTCTCGCTCAGCACTCTCTGCCTTGAGCAGTTGCGACAGTATGGGATGTGCTGCTTCAAATGCTGGTGAGCCTTGCTCGGCAAGTTCTGTCACAGCCTGGGCCATGCCAAACATCTTGAGTTGGCGCAGCATGATGATGATCGCAGCAATGGCGGGGTCATGACGCATGGCGCACCTGTCGGAGTTGGTCATAGCGCACGACGTTGGCTTGTGGCTCAACGATCAAGGCCAAGGCTTGGGGTGAATGGATGGGCTCAGGTTCCGGTGTTCCATCAATGAGGCGGTGCAAGATATTGATGATGTGGGTCTTGCGAGGTACGCCATCCTCCAGTGCCAACTCGACAGCGGCCAGGACGGCTTGCTCATCGTGCTGCAACACCAAGGCAAGAACTTCCACCATCTCGCGATCGCCGCCAGGTTGCTTCAGGAGCAAAGCTTGCAGTCGTTTGAATGCGTCTGGCAACTCGGCAAACGGCGCACCGTTGCGCAATGCGCCAGGCTTGCGCTGCAATACGGCCAGGTAATGGCGCCAGTCATAGACCGTACGCCCAGAGCCTTGGTGATTGCGCTCAATGATGCGCGGGTGTTCGCAGACGAGCTGACCTTCGGCCACGACAACCAGGCGGTCGGCATAAACCTGCAAGCTCACGGGCCTGTTGGCATAAGAGGCCGGCACGCTGTAGCGATTGCGCTCGAAGTGAACTAGGCAGGTGGGAGAGACTCGTTTGGCATGCTCGACAAAGCCGTCAAACGGCCGAGGCATGGGCATCAAGGTTGAGCGTTCTTGCTCCCACACATCAGCAAGTGAGCCAGGCAATTGGCCATGCGCAATCTCTTGCCATAACTGTTGACACCGTTGCTCTAGCCAATCGTTGAGGGCTCTGAGTGTTGGAAACGTTGGTACAGATTGCCAGATACGATGGCGAGCGTCCCGAACATTCTTCTCGACCTGTCCCTTCTCCCATCCCGAGGCCGGATTGCAAAACTGTGCCTCGAACAGGAAATGGCTGGCCATAGCACTGAAGCGGGCGTTGACCTCTCTGAGCTTGCCACGGCCGACACGATCAACGGCTGTGCGCATGTTGTCGTAGATCCCTCGCCTAGGGATGCCTCCAAACACCGCAAAGGCACGGTTGTGGGCATCGAACAGCATCTCATGGGTTTGCAGGGGATAGGCCCGCAGATAGAAGGCTCGGCTGTGGCTGAGCTTGAAGTGAGCCACTTGAAGCTTGGTGCGTACACCCGCGATGACAGCCCAATCCTCGCTCCAATCAAACTGGAAGGCTTCTCCAGCGCCGAAGACCAGGGGCACAAAAACGCCTCGCCCTGATGTCTGCTCCGCCGCATGACACTGAGCCTTCCATACTCTGGCAAAGGCAGCGACTCGGTTGTAGGAGCCGGTGTAGCCCAACGCCTGCAAGTCCAGAAACATCTGCTTGATCGTGCGCCGCTGCTTGCGAGAGCGGTTGACTTCTGTACGCAGCCAGCCTGACAGCTTGCTGGCGAAGGGGTCGAGCTTGGTGGCGATGGTGCGCTGTGCAAGTTGAGGTTGCACAACGTCGGAGCGCAAATACTTGCGGATGGTATTGCGAGAAAGCCCAGTTCTGCGGGCGATCTCTCGGATGGACAGGTGCTCACGCAGAGCCCAGCGCCGGATGACACTCAAAGTGGCCACGTCAATCACTCCTGGTCTCCTGCTGCACAAGAAAGCAGCAGGCTAGGGTTAATGCGTGGGTCAGATTGAGATGGAAAAACCGGGGGCTAGTGGGTCACTTCTGGGTGGAAATCAACA
>NZ_JBCPWN010000051.1:0-2924 GCF_039581415.1 Comamonas sp. F1-6 | reverse complement strand
TTCGGTCTACCGCCTGCCGGGCGGGGTCGCGGCGACGGTAGGCGCTGTGCAGCCGCTGATGGTCGTGTTCATCTCTGCCGCTCTGCTAGGTAGCCCGATACGATTGATGGCGGTCCTGGGGGCTATTTGCGGAACTGCGGGCGTGGCGCTGTTGGTGTTGACACCAAACGCAGCGCTAGATCCTGTCGGCGTCGCAGCGGGCCTGGCGGGGGCGGTTTCCATGGCGTTCGGAACCGTGCTGACCCGCAAGTGGCAACCTCCCGTGCCTCTGCTCACCTTTACCGCCTGGCAACTGGCGGCCGGAGGACTTCTGCTCGTTCCAGTAGCTTTAGTGTTTGATCCGCCAATCCCGATGCCTACAGGAACCAATGTTCTCGGCCTGGCGTGGCTCGGCCTGATCGGAGCGGGTTTAACCTACTTCCTTTGGTTCCGGGGGATCTCGCGACTCGAACCTACAGTTGTTTCCTTACTGGGCTTTCTCAGCCCGGGGACCGCCGTGTTGCTAGGATGGTTGTTCTTGGATCAGACGCTGAGTGCGCTTCAAATCATCGGCGTCCTGCTCGTGATCGGGAGTATCTGGCTGGGCCAACGTTCCAACCGCACTCCTAGGGCGCGTATAGCTTGCCGGAAGTCGCCTTGACCCGCATGGCATAGGCCTATCGTTTCCACGATCAGCGATCGGCTCGTTGCCCTGCGCCGCTCCAAAGCCCGCGACGCAGCGCCGGCAGGCAGAGCAAGTAGAGGGCAGCGCCTGCAATCCATGCCCACCCGTTCCACGTTGTTATAGAAGCCGCATAGATCGCCGTGAAGAGGAGGGGTCCGACGATCGAGGTCAGGCTGGTGAGCGCCGCCAGTGAGCCTTGCAGCTGCCCCTGACGTTCCTCATCCACCTGCCTGGACAACATTGCTTGCAGCGCCGGCATTCCGATGCCACCCGAAGCAAGCAGGACCATGATCGGGAACGCCATCCATCCCCGTGTCGCGAAGGCAAGCAGGATGTAGCCTGTGCCGTCGGCAATCATTCCGAGCATGAGTGCCCGCCTTTCGCCGAGCCGGGCGGCTACAGGGGCGGTGATCATTGCCTGGGCGAGTGAATGCAGAATGCCAAATGCGGCAAGCGAAATGCCGATCGTGGTCGCGTCCCAGTGAAAGCGATCCTCGCCGAAAATGACCCAAAGCGCGGCCGGCACCTGTCCGACAAGTTGCATGATGAAGAAGACCGCCATCAGGGCGGCGACGACGGTCATGCCCCGGGCCCACCGGAACGAAGCGAGCGGGTTGAGAGCCTCCCGGCGTAACGGCCGGCGTTCGCCTTTGTGCGACTCCGGCAAAAGGAAACAGCCCGTCAGGAAATTGAGGCCGTTCAAGGCTGCCGCGGCGAAGAACGGAGCGTGGGGGGAGAAACCGCCCATCAGCCCACCGAGCACAGGTCCCGCGACCATCCCGAACCCGAAACAGGCGCTCATGAAGCCGAAGTGCCGCGCGCGCTCATCGCCATCAGTGATATCGGCAATATAAGCGCCGGCTACCGCCCCAGTCGCCCCGGTGATGCCGGCCACGATCCGCCCGATATAGAGAACCCAAAGGAAAGGCACTGTCGCCATGATGGCGTAGTCGACAGTGGCGCCGGCCAGCGAGACGAGCAAGATTGGCCGCCGCCCGAAACGATCCGACAGCGCGCCCAGCACAGGTGCGCAGGCAAATTGCACCAACGCATACAGCGCCAGCAGAATGCCATAGTGGGCGGTGACGTCGTTCGAGTGAACCAGATCGCGCAGGAGGCCCGGCAGCACCGGCATAATCAGGCCGATGCCGACAGCGTCGAGCGCGACAGTGCTCAGAATTACGATCAGGGGTCTGTTGGGTTTCACGTCTGGCCTCCGGAGCAGCCTCCGCTGGTCCGATTGAACGCGCGGATTCTTTATCACTGATAAGTTGGTGGACATATTATGTTTATCAGTGATAAAGTGTCAAGCATGACAAAGTTGCAGCCGAATACAGTGATCCGTGCCGCCCTGGACCTGTTGAACGAGGTCGGCGTAGACGGTCTGACGACACGCAAACTGGCGGAACGGTTGGGGGTTCAGCAGCCGGCGCTTTACTGGCACTTCAGGAACAAGCGGGCGCTGCTCGACGCACTGGCCGAAGCCATGCTGGCGGAGAATCATACGCATTCGGTGCCGAGAGCCGACGACGACTGGCGCTCATTTCTGATCGGGAATGCCCGCAGCTTCAGGCAGGCGCTGCTCGCCTACCGCGATGGCGCGCGCATCCATGCCGGCACGCGACCGGGCGCACCGCAGATGGAAACGGCCGACGCGCAGCTTCGCTTCCTCTGCGAGGCGGGTTTTTCGGCCGGGGACGCCGTCAATGCGCTGATGACAATCAGCTACTTCACTGTTGGGGCCGTGCTTGAGGAGCAGGCCGGCGACAGCGATGCCGGCGAGCGCGGCGGCACCGTTGAACAGGCTCCGCTCTCGCCGCTGTTGCGGGCCGCGATAGACGCCTTCGACGAAGCCGGTCCGGACGCAGCGTTCGAGCAGGGACTCGCGGTGATTGTCGATGGATTGGCGAAAAGGAGGCTCGTTGTCAGGAACGTTGAAGGACCGAGAAAGGGTGACGATTGATCAGGACCGCTGCCGGAGCGCAACCCACTCACTACAGCAGAGCCATGTAGACAACATCCCCTCCCCCTTTCCACCGCGTCAGACGCCCGTAGCAGCCCGCTACGGGCTTTTTCATGCCCTGCCCTAGCGTCCAAGCCTCACGGCCGCGCTCGGCCTCTCTGGCGGCCTTCTGGCGCTCCTGCTGCGGCGTCCGCTCGTGGGCCGTGGCGCGGGTCCGCGCGCCGGCCTCGTGCGCCTGGCGCTCGCGGGCGAGGTCCAGGGCGGCCGTCTTCACGTTCTGCCTTGCGCAGATGAGAT
>NZ_JBCPWN010000050.1:0-3079 GCF_039581415.1 Comamonas sp. F1-6 | reverse complement strand
GGCCACGCAACAGCTGCCGCTGGAGCGCTTGTTCCTGGGCGCTCCCAAGCTGGATGTGCAGGACAAGGACTGGACGCCACGTGCCCAGTTGAGCCTGTCTGCGCAGTGATGAAAGTGCTGCGAAACACCTTGCGATTTCGCATTTTTTGGCTTGCCTTTAAATAAAGGCGAAAATACCGGTTTGCCCAGGTGCTCATGTGCCTGGGCTTGCGCTTGGAAAGTCTGCCCTCATGTGGGTTGGCACTGGCCCGTTGCAGCGTTGACTGCGCTGGCTGCCAAGCATTTTCTGACCCTTACATGACATCTATTTCTCCTAGCAGCACCATGTCTGATGCATCTGAAGTGAACCCGGCCTCTGCCAAGAATACTGAGCAACATCCGCTGGATGCATTGACGGGTGGTGCTTTCTCCGCCGAGACGTCGGGTGATCGCGCCGCGCGCATTCGCGACTGGTTGGCGACTCAGCCCACGGTCGAGCAACTCCAGGACGTTCACAAGGAACTGAGCAAGGGCGACAAGAGTGCTGCCCGTGCCGTGCGCGAGCGCCTTGACGAAATCCGTCGCACCGCGAATCAGGAAAAAATTTCCGTGGAATGGGCCGAGAAGGCTCAGGCACTGCTTGCTGCAGAGCCCTTCGATGCCGCGGCTGCAGCTGCCTGGCAGCGTGATGCCGCCAAGGCCGGTGCCGCGCTGTCGCGCGAGCCTCTGTCGCAGTTCAAGGCCCGATTGGGCGAGCGCGTGAAGGCTGTGGAAGACCTGCAGCATCGCACCCAGGTGCAGCGCGAAGTGGCGCTGCTGCTGGCGCAGCGCATCGAAGTGTTGTCCACCAAGTCCTGGAAGGATGCCAAGGCGGTGCTGGAAGCCCTGGGAGTCGATGTCGCGCGCTGGCAGGAGCAGGCCAAGGAGCTGACCGGCGACGCCAGCTGGGGCAGTGTGGACGGCCGTTTCCCGCCTCAGCTGGAGGCAGCCTCTGCACAACTGGCGCTGGTTTGGGATGCTTTCCAGTCTGCACTGGCACAGACCGAGGCCGCGGCCGCGGACGAGGCAGCGCCGTTGCCCACGGTCCCCGTCTGGGCCGACGAAATCCGCGTGGCTCGTGGTTTGCCTCCCGAAGCCGCAGCTGTGGAAGTGGCCAAGCCCGCCGCACCGCGCGCAGCAGCCACCGGCCGTGGCAAGCCCACGCCCGAGCAGGTGGAAGCAGCCAAGGCTGGCCTGGGTCAGGCCCTGCAGGCGCTGAAGGCAGAAACTGCAGCTGGCAACAGCCAGGCTGGCTCCGAAGCCGTGCAAGCCATGCGCGCAGCCATCAAGGCCCATGGCCGTTTTGTGGACGAAGCGCTGGTGGGCGAAGTGCATGAAGCCCTGTTGGCCGCCGGTGAGGCCGAGGGTTGGCAGCGCCATCTGGCCGAGAAACTGCGCGAGGACCTGGTGGCCAAGGCCGAAGCCTTGCTCAACCGTCCCGAAGGCCAGGCACTGGGTGGTCGCAAGATCCAGGAAACCCTGCGCAGCCTGCGCGAACAATGGAAGCAGGCCGACCAGGGTGCCATGGCCAATCATGCGCTGTGGAAGAAGTTTGACGAGGCCTGCAACGCAGCCTACAAGGTGGTCGAGTCCTGGCACGACAAGATTCGTCAGGACAGCACGCAGGCCAAGGCGCAGCGTCTGGCGCTGATCGAAGAAATCAAGGCCTGGGCTGCAAGCAATGCGGCCAGCCAGGACTGGAAGAGCATGTTGCGCGCGCTGCGCCAGTTTGGCGAGCGCTGGCGTGAAAGCGGCCATATCGGCGAAAAGCTGTTTGCCGAACTGCAGCCCCTGTTCAAGCAGGCCATGGCTGCTGCCGAAGCGCCCCTGCAGGCTGCACAAAAGGCCAGCCTGGAGCGTCGCCATGCCATGATCGACGAAGCCACGGCCTTGGGCGCAGCCCCCAGCCTGCGTATCGACGCCGTGAAGGCGCTGCAGCAGCGCTGGCAGGCGGAAGCCCAGGTGGTGCCGCTGGATCGCAAGCACGAGCAAAAGCTCTGGGATGCATTCCGCAAGCCGCTGGACGATGCCTTCAATCGCAAGAGTGTGGAGCGTGGTGGTCGTAGCCAGGTGGCGGTTGAGTTGTCCGAGCATGATCGTCGGGTGCTGGATGCGTCCAAGGCGGTCGAGGCGGCCAATGCCAGCGGCGATGCGCAAAAGATTCATGCAGCGCTGGCCGAGCTCGAAGCGGCCATCAAGGCTCAGCCCGCCAAGTCTGATGAAAACCAGCCCCAGGGCCAGGCAGAGCAAGCGTCTGAAGCTGTTGAGGCGCAAGCGAGCGAAGCCGCTGCAGTGGCCAAGCCTGCACGCCCCGTGGTGGCTGTGCGTGGCGATGACCGCCCTGGCATGAGGAAGGAAGCGGCAGCTGTTGCAGGTGGTCGTCCTGGTGATCGCAGGGATGGCGGCCGTGGACGCGATGCAGCGCGCGGCGAGCGCGATGGTCGCGACAGCCGTGATGCTGGCCGTGGCCGTCGCGAGTTCACGCGAGAGGAGCGCGGACCGCGCCTGGCCGATCCGGCCTTCCGCGCCCAGCGTGATGCCGTGGAGCATGCCCAGGAAGCTCTGCGCAAGCTGGCGGCACAGGCGCACGGCGAAGCGCTGACTCAGCTGCTCGGTGCCTGGCAGGCTCGTGATGCTGCGCAGCTGCCATCGGCTCAGCAACTGGGCAGCAAGGTGACGGCGCCTGTGCGCTCTTCCTGGTCCGGTGCTGTGGCTGCTGCACCCAAGGGCAATGCTGCAGAGGCCCTGCTGCGCCTGGAAATGGCTGCCGATGTACACACTCCTGCCGATCAGCTGGCGGCACGCCGTGCGCTGCAGCTGCAGATGCTGACCCGCCGCAACGATCCTTCTCCCCAGCAGACCTGGGGTCAGGACGTGGCCACTGTGCTGGGCAGTGCCAGCGATGAGGTATCTGCCCGTCGCCTGCAGACCGCACTCAAGCAATTGCTGCGCAAGTAAGCGACATATCGCCTCGATGGGAGGCGGTTGCCAAAGAAAAAGGGAGTCGTTGAGCTCCCTTTTTCGTATGTGCTGCGTACTGTCAGAGGGAGTCGGGGGCGCC